>JAIVTC010000251.1:0-7140 GCA_048629055.1 Candidatus Bathyarchaeota archaeon | reverse complement strand
GCGCCAACCCCACACCGCTTGCGTGGGAAGAGTTCCAGGCCGTGACGCCGCTGATGCTCAAACCCGGCTATGTTGCTGAAGAGGGCTTCAGAATCGCAGGGGAGCATGGCAACCTGCTGGCTGCCGGCGACATTCCACTGGAGCGTATCGTCCCCTTTATTGACTGGACCTTCTTTTTCCATGCCTGGCAGATGAAGGGGCGTTATCCCAAAATACTCGATGACGCCGTCAAGGGTGTAGAGGCGCGCGAGCTGTTCGCCGATGCCGAAGCGATGCTGCAGCAGATCATTGCACAGAAGTGGCTGCGCGCCAGCGCCGTGGTCGGGATTTTCCCCGCCAACGCAGTCGCTGACGATATCGAAATCTACACCGATGACTTGCGTGAGGAGGTTGCCGCCACCCTGCACTTCCTGCGCAAACAGGGGAAACAGCCCCGCGGGAAATACAATGAGTCACTGGCTGATTATGTGGCGCCACGATCTTCGGGCATCAGCGATTACATCGGCGGATTCGCCGCCACGGCCGGCATCGGCATCGATGAAAAGATTGCCGAGTTTGAAGCGGATCATGATGACTACTCATCACTGATGCTGAAGGCGCTGGCTGACCGGCTCGCCGAAGCATTGACCGAGTGGCTGCATCTGAAAGTGCGGAGAGAGATATGGGGCTATGCGGCGGATGAAACGCTCGGCAATGATGATCTCATCGCGGAAAAATATCATGGCATCCGCCCCGCCATGGGCTACCCGGCCAGCCCGGACCACACCGAGAAAGATCTGCTGTGGGAACTGCTGGATGCCGAGAAAAACACCGGCATCTGGCTGACGGAGTCCAAAGCCATGGTGCCGACTGCGGCCGTCAGTGGACTCTACTTCGCACATCCGCAAAGCCGCTATTTTGCTGTAGGGAAACTCAACAGGGATCAGCTCACAGACTATGCTGCACGCAAAAAGATGGAGCTTGCCGAGATGGAGCGCTGGCTGGGACCGAACCTGGCTTATGAACCGAGTGACGAGGATTGAGGACTGAGGGAAAAGATAGTAATGAGTAACGAGGACTGAGTAAAAGGTAGTCCTCGCTACTCAGTCCTGTCTTCCCCCTCGCTACTCGCTCCTATCCTTAGCCGAAGAGGAGCCAAAACCCATCTTTTTCCAAAAAGGCTTCCTGGCGCCACTATTTTCATCACCGTTAGAGGAGCCAAAACCCAACCTTTTCCAGAAAGGCTTCCTGGCGCCGCTATTTACATCACCGTCATGCGCATCACTACTCTCGCCGGGAATGCTTTCAAGGCGTTTCATGTTGCCCGTCGCAGTGTTGTTGTTAGCCACTCTGCGTGGCGCAGGCTCTACAGACACCTCCCGGCGGGGTTTTTCAACAGCCATGGCGGCTTGAAAATCTTTACCGCTGAGCATCTTGCCATCCGCATCCCTGACTTCATAGTCACTCAAACTCCCCTCCTTGCGGGTGACAACAAGGTTTTTCCTGGCGCCATGAAACTCGAGCCTGTAAATCTGCTCCGCATCATTGCCTGTTTTTGCCACACCGGGATCGAGGAGAATTGTCAGCTTGTCGCCTTTACGCAACTCGCGGCGTAAATCGAGATAGGGTTTGAAAATCCTTCCGATCCGGGCGCTCTGATTGGCGCTCAAACCAGCATCACTTGTAGCCCGGGAGATGGATGAAGTGATCACAGCTTGATACTCAATATAGTCGCCAGTAAGTTGCGGTTGATCATCGGCCACGACACTTTGTGACTGCATCTCAGGTTGAGGAGGCGCGGTTTCCCGGCTGTCGTCACCGGCAGAGCCAGCCTGTGGAGAGTCGGAACTGCCAACTATGACATAAGTGACTCTCTTTGCTGGTATATCTTCTGTTGGTGAATCCTCAATTGACTCCTCCGCTGCGGCTGGAGTAATTGTCTCTTCCATTGATTCATCAACTGCTGCTGAAGTGAGCGACTCTTCTGTTGAATCGTCAACAGCAGCTGCAAGCGCTGTCTCTTCTGCAGTCACTTCTGTTGTGTTTTCATCTGCCGCAGAAACTTCGCTCACCATTGATTCAGTTTCTTCTGATAATGCGGACTCGCTCGAACTCTCCTCGACAGATGCAACAACCTCCGGTTGACTCTCTTCATTTGACGGAGCTTCATTTGATGACTTTTCCGCAGACGGGAGAGTGACTGCTATCTGTTTGAACTCCACAGCGTCCGCAACAGTGGTGGCTTCAATTTCCGGGGAGCTGATTTGCTTCAGCTCATCCGGGGCCTCTGAAGCTCCGTTATTGCTATTTTTTGACGGATTTGGATCATAAAGAAAAAAGAGGTAAACCACTGCGGCCAGCAAGACAACAGCGGGAACAAGCAAATAATATTTCATGCGGTTTCTCATGAGGAAATCGTCATAAGTATATGTTTTATCTGTATTTGTTGTGGAAAAGAGCATAAACACTGTTCTAAATTAGAGAAATGACGATCAACCAACGTAGCTATAGAAAAGCACGCCTTTCAGCTTGTTGAACACCAGGCGCTTGTCTTGCGGACGAATGGAGAAGCAACCCAGGCTGCGTCCACCTGATGCGACATATCCCGCCGTATGGATGATGATATCCCGCCCACCCTTTCTGGGCGGCAGGCCAACCAGTCGATTGCCTGATTCAAGACCCTGCACCGAGAGATAGGGAAGACCCTTCCTGCTGGTGCGCCCCTCCTTGGTGCCAACCCTGTAGAAACCCCTGGTGGTTTGATGCGATCCATTCGCATTACTTGTTGAGGTGACGCGACCTCCGATAGGGCCTGATTTCCGGCCATGTGCAACCTGCACCGAAGTTATGCCGGCTGTATTCAGGTTGATAATATGCAGGCGTTTGGTCGTTGCCAGCTTGGTATAGTCAGCGATGGCGATATGTGACTGCGCCAGGCCCGAGGATGCCCTGTTCTCCTGGTAATATTTGAAGGCGCGCACCAGTGCTTTTTTCTCTACCTTTCCGGAAGCCGCGACCTTGTCGAATATCTTTGCCAGCTTGTGATCCTTGGGCCTCCAGTTGTTACCAGCTACTTTAGAGGAGCCAAAACCGATGTTTTTCCAGAAGGATTTCTTTGTACTGCTTTGCTGGCTGCTGCTATGTTTATCACGACTCTCCGGGGAGACTTGCCTGACCTGCCGGGAGTTGCTTTTTTCCATGCGGGCAACTTTTACAACCGGCTTGCTCTTGTCATTGCGAACAACCTTTGCAGCTGGCTTGCTCTTGTCATTGCGGGCTACCTTTGCAACTGGCTTGCTCTTGTCATTGCGGGTAACCTTTGCAGCAGACCGGCTCGCCGCCCGGGAGTTGTCCCCGGAGGTGATCCGGACCCTGGAATCTCCTTTAGCCTGAAATTTTGACTGCGCGATTTCAGGAAGCACACTCCCCTTACTTTGTATCTCACTTGAAGCGTCCGCACTCTCTGCTATTGTAATATCTACGCCGGCTTTATCCGTCACCTTGTACGCGCCCTGGCCATCTCTGGTTGCAAGCAGTTGCTTGAGGGCGCCGATATATTCGCAGGAGTAAACATCCCCGCCATCCAACATCACCACAAAACGATCACCCTTGCGCATCTCGCGGTTGAAGTTGATGTAGGGATTCAGAATTTTGCGAATCTTTTCTACTTGCCCGGCATTCAGTCCGGCCTCTCTCGCCGCACTGAAAAAAGAGACTGAAATAACACCTTCGACACGCTTCATATTGCCCGTTGCCGACGGGTTGTCCGCGCCACTCTCCACTGCGACCTCAGCAGGCTCCTCGCTCTGCTGCTGTGCCTCTTCGACAACCGTGGAGGATTGCGAAACTTCATCATTGCGCATCACGTTATCTTCATTCCTGACTTCATAGTCAGTCAGACTATCCGCCATGCGAGTAACGATGAGAGTTTTTCCGGCGCCGTAGTATTCAATCCTGTGGACCTGATCCGCGTCATTCTCCGCTTCTCCTGCTGCAGGATCAAGAATAACCAGCAACCTGTCGCCTTTACGCAACTCTCTGCTGACATTGAGATAGGGCTCAAAAATCTTTCCTATGCGAGCAGTCTGATTGGCGCTCAAACCAGCATCATTCGTCGCCTGATAGAGGGATGAAGCAATCACTATTTCATGTTCAATATAGTTTGAGGCTTGTTGCTGATCACTCTCGATGCTTTCTGCTTTGACATCACCAACTGCCGGTGCATCTTCTGAATTTTCACCCTCGCTGGAAGTGAGCGTTCCGGACGGCTCAGTCTGTGCTGAATCATCCTCGTCTGATACAGCAACCTCCGCTTGACTCTCTTCATCTGATAACTCTTCCGCAGATGGGCTAGTGACCGGGATTACCTTGAACTCCACTGCATCCGTAACAGTCGTCGTTCCGATTTCCGAGGAACCGATCTGCTTCGGCTCTCCCAGGGTAATTGACACCCCGGGCTTGGAAACCCCGGACGAATCATCATCAGAAATAAAGAGATAGAGACCGCCAGCTAACAGGGCGACACCAGGAACAATCAATAACCGATTCATACTACTCCTCGTGAGAAAATCACTGTAACGACATGATTTTCCCTATATATTAATTGGAAAAATGACAACATGCACAAGCCGTTGATCTTCATCAGATACGGAATAATCTTGCACATATTTTTTTTTAGAGTATAAATTCTGAAATAAGTTCAAAATCAAAGAGAGTTAATCCTTGAAAAAATTTTACACATTGATGGATAGAGCAGAAATTAAAGGTCCAATGTCCATTAAATCCCTTACATAAGAACCTCTTGCAAAACTCGTAAATAGGTAACTTCTCAAAAACCCAGTGTGAATGACGTCTGCATTAACAAAATGTATTCAATGTACGGGGTTATTGAGATATTACGTAAATAGTGGGTTTTGTCATCTCGAACGAATGTGAGAGATCTTATTTATCAATCAGTTAAGATTTCTCCTTTCAGTCGAAATGACAGCTTGAGAGAGTTTTGCAAGAACCTCATAATCGACTGAAATCCCATGATGAAAAAGACCGAATCGAATCTGCCGCAGGAAGTGATCGATTTCCGCAGCAACTTCAAAAGCGTTGTGCTGGCCACGCTCTCCTCTGACGGAACCCCGGATGCAAGCTATACGCCTTATATTCTGGATGACAGCGGAAATATTTTGATCTTTGTTAGCGAACTGGCACGACACACGAAAAACCTGATCAATACGCCAAAAATCTCTCTGCTCTGGATAGAAGATGAAGAGCACAGTCGCAACCTGTTTGCACGCCGGCGACTGACCCTGCAGTGTAATGCCAGGGAGTTGCACAGTGATACAGCGCAATGGAATGCTGCATTGACACGCATGCAGCATATCCATGGTAAAACGATCGAAGTGCTGCGCTCCCTGCCTGATTTCCACCTCTTCACTCTCGAAGCCTACCGTGGCAACTATGTCAGGGGTTTTGCCAGGGCATTCACCGCCAGTGGCAACGAGTTGCACTCCTGGTTGAAATGAATCATCCTTCACCACATGCTGCTGTTATTGCCACAACTCTGTCATTGCGAGGAGTGGAACGACGCGGCAAATCCACGCATTTAAGGTTTGGCGCAGTTCGAGATTGCCGCGCTGCGCTCGCAATGACAGTCAATTGCGGTGTCATGTGCTGCCATTATCGAAGCATTCCTTGAAGAAACTGATTATAGAAACTGATAAAATGCGTTCCACTCTCTATCATCGGACACCCAAGTGACTGGCAAAACAACTTCTCTCAGCTATCGGGACGCCGGCGTCGATATCGATGCGGGCAATCAACTGGTTAATAATATCGGCCCGATTGTCAAACAGACATTTCGTCCCGGTGTACTCACGGGAATTGGCGGATTCGGCGGCCTGTTCGAGCTTCCTGTTGAAAAATACAGCCAGCCGGTTCTGGTCTCCGGCACCGACGGTGTCGGCACCAAGTTGAAAGTCGCGATGATGATGCAGCGCCACGATACCATCGGCATCGATCTGGTCGCCATGTGCGTCAATGACATCATTGTTGCCGGCGCCGAACCGCTTTTCTTTCTCGACTACTACGCCACCGGTCAGCTCGATGTGGAAGCTGCCACGCAGGTTGTCAGCGGAATTGCCGAGGGATGCCTGCAATCCGGGGCGGCGCTGATTGGCGGTGAAACCGCCGAAATGCCCGGCATGTATACGGGTGAGGATTATGACCTTGCCGGCTTCGCTGTCGGCATTGTAGAGAAGTCAAAAATATTGACTGCAGAGCATGTCAAAGAGGGAGATATTCTGCTGGGGCTCGCCTCCTCCGGCCCCCACTCCAATGGATACTCCCTCATCCGGCGCATTCTTGAGGTAGCTGACGCCGATCTCGGTCAACCGATGGGGGATTCAACACTGGGTGAAGCCCTTCTCGCTCCAACACACATCTATGTCAAACCGCTGCTTGAGCTGATCGAAAAAATTGCTGTGCATGCGCTTGCCCATATTACCGGCGGCGGGCTGCCGGAAAATTTGCCGCGTGTGCTCCCGCACGGCGTCAACGCAGAGATCGATCTTGGCAGCTGGCAGCGCCCTGCTGTTTTCGACTGGCTGCAGCAACAGGGCAATGTCGAAGAGAGTGAGATGCTGCGCACCTTCAACTGCGGCATCGGCATGGTGGTTGCAGTTGCCGCCGGTGATGCTGAAGAGGCGACGGCGCTGCTCGAAGCTGCCGGTGAAACCGTCTATCGTATCGGCAGGATTACCAACGGCGACGGTGCTCCACTGGTTGACTTCAATTAATTAACACTGAAATGGAAAAACCCCTCTCTGTGGTTGTGCTGATCTCCGGCAACGGCAGCAATCTCCAGGCGCTGATCGATGCCGCCAAAGAGGAGAAGTATCCCGCCCGAATCACTGCTGTGATCAGCAACCGCAAGGATGCCTATGGACTGCAGCGCGCACAGGATGCCGGTATTGCCTGCAGGGTACTGTCTCATCATGACTATGACGACAGGAGAGCCTACGATCAGGCTTTGATGCTGCTGATCGACTCTTTCAATCCCGACCTGGTCGCACTCGCGGGTTTCATGCGTATCCTGAGCGCAGATTTTGTAGGGCATTACAGCGGGCGTCTGCTGAATATCCACCCCTCCCTGCTGCCGAAATACAAGGG
>JAIVTC010000250.1:0-2030 GCA_048629055.1 Candidatus Bathyarchaeota archaeon | reverse complement strand
ATTTGTCGTAGACTAAAAAGTCATGCGTCAGCGCTGATCCTCATCAGTCACTTGACTACAGAAATCCAGTAGAACTTGATTCTGAGCCAATAGAATTATTGATGGCAACTTTTATCTACACTTTTGGCTCAAACTATCTTGATAATGGGGGGATTTCTGTAAATGTCATTATGTTTCACGTGAAACATCAAATAATTGACATAGCTATTTCGCATCTTTTAAAACTAAAAAATTCGTAATTATGCAGCACATGAGGGAGCGTCACTGCTATCAGGCATGTCTACCGGAAAACTCCGTGAATACGTCCCTGTAGGCTCGTGTCGGCATCCATGCCTCCAACGTTTCCTTTAGATATACCTGATAACAGCGACTTATTAGCTCATTTGACAAGATGCTGAATAGTTACGATGCAATAAAAAATTCCGTGTAGTCCGTGTGTTCCGTGGTTCAGCAATAAGCATAGCACATGCCCATCGTGCCGAATCAGCGTGTAATCATCTCAATCCGATCCATCTCGCTCTCAAGAATCTCCATGCTGGTGGCAATGGAGATGCGTATATGTCCACCGAGTCCGAATGCGCCGCCGGGGACAAGCGCCACACCGGCTTTCTCGATCAGGTATTCGCCCAGTTCCATATCATTTGCGATGCCATCGAGGCGATCGATCAGCTGCTGTACGTTGGGGAAGAGATAGAAGGTGCCATCGCTCTGCAGACACTCGATGCCGTCCATGCGGTTCAGCCGTTCAACGACATAATCATGACGCTGTTTGAAATGCACCACCATCTCACCGATGCACTCCTGGGGGCCGTTCAGCGCTGCGACCGCCGCCGCCTGCGAGATCGAGCAGGGATTGGAGGTGCTTTGTGACTGCACCTTTTTCATCGCTTTGATGATGTGCGCCGGACCACCGGCATAACCAATGCGCCAGCCTGTCATGGCATACGCCTTGGAGACGCCGTTGAGAACCAGGGTCTGCTCCATCAGCTGCGGGCAGGCCATGACGATGTTCAAAAATGTATTGCCCTCCCACAGGATGTGCTCATACATGTCGTCCGTGGCGACGATGATGTTAGGGTACTGTAGCAACACCTCGCCCAAAGCCTGCAGTTCATCCTGGCTGTAGCACATGCCGGTGGGATTCGAAGGGCTGTTGATAACGACGATACGTGTCTTGTCAGTGATTGCAGCTGCGAGCTGATTGGCATTCATCTTGAACTGCTGATCTGCGCCTGCACGTATATAGACGGGTACGCCGCCGGCGAGAATGGCCATGTCCGGATAGGAGACCCAGTAGGGGGCGGGGATGATGACTTCGTCGCCGGGATCCAGCAGCGCCTGCGCCATGTTGTAAAAACTCTGCTTGCCGCCGGAGGAGACCAGGATTTGATCGGCGGCATAATCCAGCCCGTTGTCACGCTTGAACTTGTCGATAACAGCCTGCTTCAGTTCGGCAGTTCCATCGACTGCCGTGTACCTGGTCTTGCCGTCATGAATTGCCTGGATGCCTGCTTCACTGATGTGATTCGGGGTATTGAAATCAGGTTCGCCAACTCCGAGACCGATGATATCCTTGCCGGCGGCGCGCATCTCTGAAGCGCGTGCGGAGATGGCGAGTGTAGGTGATGGTTTGACAGCCTGAACGCGTTGTGACAGCTTGATACTCATTGATGTAATCCCTTGTTTGTTTTAAAGTTTGCAGTAATCTTGGAGTGGCCAACATCTTCACAAATGAGTCAAATTTCAATAATGACTCTCGCAAAGGCGCTAAGTTCGCAAAGAAAAACCTTTGCGGTCTTGGCGTCTTTGCGAGAGAAAAAAATCTCTTTCATGTCTCGTTAGATTTGTGTCAACTGCAGACTCAAATCTGACTACCTGTAATAATAGCTAATTCTCTCTCTGCGGCGAAGCCTTATGTCAAAGGAATTTCAACTCGAGTCAAAATATTCGCCTGCAGGTGATCAGCCTCAGGCAATTGCGCGGCTGGTTGAGGGGCTCAATGACGGCGAGGCGGGCATGACGCTGCTGGG
>JAIVTC010000249.1:0-5527 GCA_048629055.1 Candidatus Bathyarchaeota archaeon | reverse complement strand
CTCAATGAAAGTCAATCATGAAAAATCATGGCTCCGCTTTGACTCAAGATGTCCAAGTTGACAGTACCACTAGCCTTCATTAAAGCATAAAAATGGTGAAAGGTTTTATCACATGTGGCAGTATTATTTGATGAGCTGTGCTGGCTTTTTTCGTTCACGCCAGGGCCGGCTATGGCAACTGGTATTGATCAGGCGATTGCGTAAACAGATGTATCGGTCGGTTCGTTGACGGTATCATCCACTTTTACCCCGGAGAAATTTCGCGGCGATCAGGAAGAAACTCGAGAGCATTTACCGAATTATCTATAGATATCTATATGAATAACCACAAACCACTCGCTCCGGATGAGCTGTATCAGTCGTGCGATCTTGGGCAGTTAAAATTTGAGAGCACCGCTGATGTCGAGCCTCTGGAACAACTGCTCGGTCAGGAGCGGGCTCTTGAAGCGATAGAATTCAGCGTCGATATCGAACAGGATGGTTTCAATCTGTTCGTGCTTGGGCCTACAGGTCTTGGCAAGCATAGACTGGTCAAAGATATCCTGGAACAACGTGCTGTCGGCGAAGCGATCCCATTTGACTGGTGCTACGTCAACAATTTCACGAATCCGCAAAAGCCTCTGATACTGAAACTTGATGCCGGCATGGCCCGGCAACTACGCAAGGATATGGAGCAGCTGGTCGAGGATCTGCTGACCGGCCTGCCCGCATCATTTGAAAGCGAAGAATATCGCACACGTCTCCAGGAGATACACAACAAATTCAAGAAGCGTCAACAGCAAGTCTTCGAGAAGTTGGACAAGGAAGCAATAAAACGCGGTATCGCTGTTTTGCGCACCCCCGCCGGCTACACGCTCGCTCCTATCATCAAAGACAAGGTAATTGGCCCGGAAGAATACAATAAACTGCCTGAAGAGGAACAAAAACGATACGAACAGCTTATCGAGGAGTTTCAGCTGAAGCTGCGCAACCTGATCCAGGAGATACCACTCAGACAGCGGGAGCATCATCTGGAGGTAAAGGAGTTAAAAAAAGAGATCAGCCGGATGACTGTGGATCAATTAATCGGCTGGCTGGAGCAACGATACAAGGATCAACCGCAGGTTGTAGCCTACATCAGCGCGGTAAAAGAAGATGTCATCGAAAATGTTCAGGACTTCCTGCGCGATGATGAGAGCATCGAACCCGAAAATGTGAAAAATCTGGTTTCAAAATATCGTCAATACAGCATCAATGTGCTGGTGGATAACAGTGAGTCAAAAGGCGCCCCGGTCATTTTTGAGGACAACCCCACCTTTCAAAACATCATCGGCCGGACCGAGCATGTCGCCAAGATGGGCACATTGTTCACCGATTTTTCACTGATCAAGCCCGGCGCCCTGCATCGCGCCAATGGCGGATACCTGATTCTGGATGCCCGCAAGGTATTGATTCACCCGTTTGCATGGGAGGGTTTGAAACGAGCCATCTCATCCGCTGAGATAAAGATCGAATCCCTGGAGCAGATGTTGAGCCTGGTCAGCACCATTTCATTGGAGCCGGAACCAGCCCCCATCAATATCAAGGTTGTACTAACCGGTGAGCCGTTGCTCTATTACCTGCTGAAAGCATACGATCCCGAATTCAGCCTGCTGTTCAAGGTTTCCGCAGATTTCTCCGATGATGCTGATCGCAGTCCGGAAAATATGCTGCTCTATACGCGCCTTATCAGTATGCTGCAAAAGCGCGAGAAGATAAGGCCGCTGAACAAGGCTGCGGTAGCTCGTGTCATCGAACAAGCCTCGCGCATGGCCGACGATGCTGAAAAACTCTCCCTGCATGTGGAAAACCTCAGCGATCTGCTGCATGAGGCGAATTACCTGGCCGGCAAGGATGGCAGTGAGTTGGTGCGTCTCCAGGATGTGCAGTGCGCCATCGATAAAAAACGTTATCGCCAGGAGCGGATTTGTGATCGCATGCAGGAACAGATTACCCGCGGCATCCATCTGATCGACACCAGTGGCGAAAAGGTCGCCCAGGTCAATGCTCTGTCAGTGATTCAGCTGGGCGATTATGCCTTCGGCAGGCCGTCCCGTATTACCGCAACCGCACGCCTGGGTAAAGGGGATGTTGTGGATATAGAGCGGGAAGCCAAGCTCGGCGGACATATACACTCTAAGGGAGTGTTGATTCTCTCCTCTTATCTTGCCAACCAATATGCACGCAACACTCCATTACCACTCTCAGCCAGCCTGGTGTTTGAGCAATCCTATGGCATGGTTGATGGCGATAGCGCCTCTGCCGCCGAACTCTGTGTATTGCTGTCGGCCATTGGCGAGATTCCACTGAAGCAGTATTTGGCTGCGACGGGATCGATCAACCAGCTGGGCGAGATTCAGGCCATCGGCGGCGTCAACGAAAAAATCGAAGGCTATTTCGACATTTGCCAAAAGCGCGGTTTAAGCGGGGAGCAGGGCGTGATCATCCCCGCTGCCAACCGCGTACACCTGATGTTGCGGCAGGATATCAGAGAGGCGGTCGAGGCCGGCAAGTTTAATGTCTATACCGCCGATCATGTGGAAGATGTCATGGAGTTGTTATCTGGATTGCCGCGAGGTGAGCGGGATGAAGAGAACAGGTTTCCGGACGACAGTTTTAACGGGATTGTCCAGAGCCGCATAGAAAGGCTACAGAAACTGTATCGCCAGTATACGCATCCTGAAAAAGAGTGGGGCGCAGTGACAACAGAAGAAAGTAGTGATGACTGACGAAGGCGTAAAAAAGGTATCACGCAGCATTACTTTAACGATAGACGCGGATAGCTATACACCTGCCACTGTCGATATTGCGGTGGCTATGGCGGCTTCATTGAACGCCCGGCTGCAAGGGTTGTTTATCGAAGATACCGATTTGTTGCGCATGGCGGATTTACCCTGCAGTACGGAAATTACTTTTCCTTTTGCACGGCAACGCGCGCTGAATAAAAGCTCCCTGCAACGATCCCTGCGCGCTCTGGGGGCTCAGGCCCGTGACTATCTTGCTAAAACGGCGGAACGCTCGCGCGTGCAGTGGAGCTTCAGCACCATTTCCGGTAAACGTTCCGAGGCGGGCCTGGCCGACACCGATGCATCCGAGTTGCTGATCATTGGGCAGGCAAGCTCCTACCATGCGCCTGCAATGCTGCAGCCGCCGCATTCCAGGCATATCCTGCTTATCGACGACCATTCACCTGCTCTGCTTGCCGTGCTGAAAGTGGTTTTGAAACAGACAGCGACGACAGCGATGGAAATTGTTCTGATCGGGGGCAAGAGGGCTGAACCAGCTGAGAATATCGAGGAAACTCTGCGTGATAATCCGAACATATTAATAACCCGGCTGGAATCGAATGATGTAGGGCAGATTATCAACTTGGTCGCCATGTCACCGGATTATGTCATCATCTCCCGGTATCAACCCCTGTCGCTGATTCAGAAAATAGTACATAAATCGGTCTGTCCGGTCATTCTGGTAACCTAGTACACGATGTCCTGGCGCTTATCAACTACCCCTTGATGCAGATCATCGGCTTCAGTTTCGCCACCAGAGAGGCGAGGCCGGCGTGATGGCTCGATTCGACCACCGCGGTAATATCCTTGTAGGCGCCGGGGGCCTCTTCGGCAACACCGCGTAGCGAAGGGCTGCGGATCAGGATGTTGCGTGCAGCGAGATCGTTGATAACCCGGTTGCCATGCCACAGCTTGCTCGCCTTGCGACGGCTCATGCTGCGACCGGCGCCATGGCACGCCGAACCGTAGGCGATCTCCATCCCCTTTTGGGTGCCGGCAAGGATATAGGAGGCGGTCCCCATGGTGCCGCCGATCAGGACGGGCTGGCCTGCACTACGAAGTGCCGCAGGCAGAGAAGGGTGGCCCGGACCGAATGCGCGTGTCGCCCCCTTGCGATGGATATAGAGCTCCCGCTCTTTGCCATCCACTCTGTGTCGCTCAACCCGGCAGGTGTTGTGAGAGACGTCGTAGAGCAGGTCGAGCTGAACATCTGGAATGATCTCTGCAAATGCCTGACGCGTCAGGTGGGTGATGATCTCGCGGTTGGCCAGTGCGCAGTTGATCGCCGCGCGCATGGCGCCGAGATAGCTCTTGCCCACCTTGGAGGTTATCGGTGCACAGGCAAGCTCACGATCGGGCAGGGTGATGCCATGCCCCTTGGCGGTAACGGCCATCCGCTTTAGAAACTCGGTGCCGATCTGGTGCCCCAGACCGCGCGAGCCACAGTGGATCGAGACCTTGATATCGTTGAGTCGGATATTGAAAGCCCGGGCAATCTCGTCGTCATAGATTTCGGTGACCCGCTGGATTTCGAGGTAGTGGTTTCCCGAGCCGAGGGTGCCCATCTCGCTTCTCTGGCGCTTCTTGGCGTGGTCCGAGACCTCGTCGGGATCGGCCCCTGCCATCGTGCCATACTCCTCGATGCGCTCCAGATCCCGCTCTTCACCATAACCGCGTTCTACCGCCCAGCGTGCGCCACCAGTCAACATCGCATCCATCTCGCTGCGGTCAAGGTGGATAGTGCCGGTACTGCCGAGACCTGCGGGGATCTGCCGAAAGAGGATGTCGGCGAGTTCCCGTTGATTTTCGATGACCTCCTCGGGCGTCAGCCCGGTGTGGAGGGTGCGTACACCACAGGAGATGTCAAATCCGACCCCGCCCGCCGAGATCACCCCGCCCAGATCAGGATCAAAGGCGGCCACACCGCCGATTGGGAAGCCGTAGCCCCAGTGGGCATCGGGCATCGCATAGGCGGCCCCAACGATGCCGGGTAGAGTGGCAACGTTGGTGATCTGCTCATAGACCTTATCATCCATCTCGCACAGCAGCGACTCACTGCCGAAGAGGATCGCCGGGACGCGCATCGCGCCCGTCGGCTCGATACGCCACTGGTAATTGGACTCTTTTTGCAGGCGATGCATATTCATGGCTCACTCCTCAAATTGCTACACATCTACGACACACTGCGCGGTCCATCGATGCGCGCTCTCATAGAGTGCAAGTTCGGTGTAGGTGGCCCCCTTGACCTCTACCGCTGGATGGTGTCGTTCAACATCAATGGGTTCACCCCAGACTCTGCCCTTGAGTGAACCATTTTTCAGTGTGACTTCAAAGCGGACAAAGAGCATCTTGCGTGTCGCCATCTCATAGATGACGGCATTCAACCAGTCAACCAGGAGCAGTTCCGGGTCGGGCTCTTCACAGCTGATCTTGATCACATCCCTTGCGTCGATAAGCGAAAGATCGGTAATGATGGCCATCATTGCCAATGCACACTGCTCAAACGCCTCTGCGGGTGACCCGCCAAAGCCGCGGATGCCGATATCGGCCCGATGTTCAAAGTGCTCCCAGCCTTGCAGCTCCATTGAATCTCTCGCAATTGTAGGAGGGACGTGACCAATGTATGAAAGGGATTGGCTCACTATTTTATTATAGTCGACAAACAGAGCTGGCCAGTAATCTGTGGATAAGTCATAGAGCTATCATCTGATTTCAGAGGGTAT
>JAIVTC010000248.1:0-5118 GCA_048629055.1 Candidatus Bathyarchaeota archaeon | reverse complement strand
CTCTTGCAGAACTCCAAAATTCGTCATTCCGGCGAAGGCCGGAATCTATAGAATCAACCACTTACAGATCGAGAAAATGGATTCCGGCTAAAAACATGCCGGAATGACGGAGTTTTGCAAGAGGCTCACCCGTCATGTTATTAACCACTGATGCACACAGATAAACACAGATTAAAACAAGTGAATAGTATGTGTGTGAATACTGGCATCTCAACAACCGCATGCCAGCATGGCCACCTGCATTTCGCGGCCAGATGGCCGCTCCTACAGCAAGTGCTGATGACAGGCGTAGGAGTGGTCATCTGACCACGATGAAATGGCCGCGATATCCCGGGTCAGGAATTTCGGGGCTTGTCGATTTTCAGAGTCTCTCCTTGTATCATTTTGACTTCCCCGGGGGAAGCCAGGGCATCTTTTGAATTGATCTCTTTTCGGGCGCGGTAGAGATAGCCGCCCAGGGCGCCACCCGCAGTGGTGAGAATCGACAGGCCGAGCGTCATGGAGCCAATCAGCAGCATCAGGGCTCCGGCGCCGATGGCGCCGGCAAAAGCGGCGCCAACCTTGAAGCTAGCCTTGGCGTGGGTGGTTTTCGCCTCCCTGGCGATATCCTTCTGCGCCTGCTTGACGACGCGAGTCTTGGCGCGTTCGGCATTGACGCGTATCTTCTCGCGCTCTTTGGCGAATCTCCTGTCGGCCCTGGCAAGATGATCCTTGCGCAGATGAGACGCCATGGAGTTGAACCAGAATGCGGCAACCACACAGATCAATAGCAGCGGTAAGGCCAGGCGCAGCCAGCCAATGCCCTGTAAATCATCGGGGGCCAGAAGCACCAGCACCACGGTGATCACTTGAATCAACAGAATTGCAGAAAAGTATTTAAGCATGCCTGTGTCAGTCGAATATTTCCATAATCATCATGACTGCTATGCTGGCAGAAATATTCAATAATTGAAAGGACCGCAGGGTGTCAATAAGCCTGCGCATGCGTGTCGGCGGAACAACGAAGTTGTTCGCAACTCTGCATAGGATGAGGGCGGGCCACTTGTAATCATCCGGATGGAGGCGATTACAAACCTTCCTCTGCTGCTTCCAGCGCTTCGAGGGCTTGCATCCATGCCTCTTCGGTTTTAGTCAACTCGGTGTCAATGCCTCCTTTCTCTTCGAGCAGTTGCCTGAGTTCCTGCTTGCGCTGCTCCTGGTAGAGATCGCTGTCTGCCAGCTGCTTTTCCAGAGTATCACTCTGATATTGCAGCTGTTCCACTCTTGCCTCAAGCCGGGCCGATTTTTTCTTTAATGGGCGCAGTTGCTGACGCTGCTGAGCCTGCAGGCGTTTTTGATCCTTGCGGGAAGATGCACTGTTGACATCCTGCTTGTGCGGTTGTTCAGCATCGCTGCTGTTGTCACGATTTGCCAGCCAGCGGCGATAATCGTCCAGATCCCCTTTGAAATCAAGGACCCGTCGATCATCGACCAGCCACAGTCGGTCGCAGGTAGCGCGCAGCAGGAAGCGGTCGTGGGAGACGATCAGCATCGCTCCCTGAAACTCCTGCAGCGCTTCCACCAGCGCCTGACGCATTTCGATATCGAGATGGTTGGTCGGCTCGTCCAACAGTAACAGGTTCGGGCGTTGATAGACGATCAGCGCCAGCGCCAGGCGTGCCTTCTCTCCTCCGGAGAAGGGAGCGACAATCTCCAGTGCGCGCTCTCCCTGGAAACCAAAACCGCCCAGAAAATTCCTCCCCTGCTGATCACTGACTTGAGGATTTAGCTGGCGCAGGTGCTCAAACGGCGAATGTTCCGGATTGAGCTGATCCACCTGGTGCTGGGCAAAATAGCCAATTTGACACTCTTTTGCCTGCGTCAATTCTCCACTGAGCGCCGGCAGCATCTGCGCCAGCAGCTTGATCAGCGTTGACTTGCCGGCACCGTTGGGACCGAGCAGACCGACTCTGTCACCGCTATGAATATTCAGGTTCAGATCCTGGATCACCGGGGCGCCGTCATCATATCCTGTAGCAACATCCTCCATGGTCAACAGGGGGTCAGGCTGATGTTCGGGCGTCAGGAATTTAAAATGAAAGGGAGAGTCGACATGCGCCGGGGAGATCAGTGTCATGCGCTGCAGCGCTTTGAGCCGGCTCTGGGCCTGTTTTGCCTTGGTGGCCTGGGCGCGAAAGCGATCCACATACTGCTGCATGTGCGCCATTTCGCGCTGCTGCTTCTCATATTCGATCTGCTGATTGGCGAGACGCTCGGCGCGGATTTTTTCAAAGGAGCTGTAGTTGCCGCTATAGAGCGTTATTCGCTGATGTTCGATATTGAGAATGTGTTTGCATACGGAATCGAGAAAGTCCCGGTCATGGGAGATCAGCAGCAGGGTTCCCGGGTATTTCCGCAGCCACTCTTCGAGCCACATCACGGCATCCAGATCGAGGTGATTGGTGGGCTCGTCAAGCAGCAGCAGATCCGAGCGGCACATCAGCGCGCGCGCCAGATTCAGGCGCATGCGCCAGCCGCCGGAAAAACTGTTGACGGCCTGCCTGATCTCTTCACTCTGAAATCCCAGTCCATGCAGCAGCCTGGCGGCGCGTGATTCGGCGCGATAGCCGTCGATTGCATCCAGCCTGGCATGCAACTCTCCCAGGTGGCTGCCGTCAGTGGTGTTCTCAAGCTCTGTTTGCAACAGGCGCAGCTCCTCATCGCCGTCCAGTACATAGTCAAGAGCGCTGCCGGTTGTTGCAGGTGTCTCCTGCGCCACATGTGCGATGACCCATCCCCGGGGCAGAGAGATCTCACCGGCATCTGTTGGGTAATGCTGCAACAGCAGTGCGAAGAGGCTCGACTTGCCGGTACCGTTGCGACCGGTCAGGCCGACGCTCTGGCCGGGATGAATCGTCAGGGATGCCTCTTTAAACAGCAGCTTGACGCCGCGCTGCAGGGAGACATTTTCAAATCTGATCATGTGATTCCGTAGTAGGTTTTTCTATTTTCGTACAGGAGCTTGTCAAAAAGCCGTAGGGGGGATTAGCGGCAGGGTGCCAATAAGTGAGGCTTCCGCGTCCTGCTTTTACCCCTCACCTATGGTCGCTACCGGCATCCTGCCTCTGGCGACACTTATACATCCATGTATGACGTAGGTGAAACGCATTGCACCTTTCCACGCGGCGCAATGCGCTTCGCTTATTGCGCACTACGGGCTACTTGAGCCCCAGCGGGTCGTGTGGATCGATGCCATCCATAAACGGCTTGCTGCGCTCCTTGTTGGTGATCTGATAAACCATGCCGAGCCAGTTGCTGACCACAGCCTTGGCGGTGTCTCGCCAGGTGATATCGAGCATCGGGATGATCAGGGCTTCAGGAAACTCCGGCAGAGGTTCGCCACGTTGCTGTGACTCTTCCGCATGCTCCCGATATTCATCCAGTATGGCCTCTACACGAATGCTGAGATAGTTGTCGGGGAAGGGTGGGTATGACGGTCGTTGTGCATTGAAATAGAGTCCGACTTCACGCTTGTACTCCTTCAGCAGGCTGTTGATGTCATATTCCGGATGCCCCTGGAAAAAGACCTGGCGAAAGAGGTCGGGGCTGACGGCGAGATGTACGCTAGCAGTCTCACTTTCAACAAGAACGCGCAGGCCGGCCTCTTCAAGCTGTTGTCTGTCGATCTGGTTAAAGCGGGAGTGGGGCACGTCAAAGCGGCTGTTAATCGTCTGCACCAACGGGTGCTCATGCATGGTAACGCGGTGTTCGAACACCCCCCAGCGCTTGAATCCGAGGTGATAGCGATTGATGCCGTAAAAGTGTTCGACCACGGCATGTGTGGCGAGGCAGGAGCAGAGCGTCGAGGTGACATTGTCATACGCCCATGAAATCACCTCTGCCAGTGGCCCCCAGAAGCGCTCATCGGCCAGGTGGGGATGCGTCACATTGGCGCCGGTAATAATCAGTGCGTCCAGGCCCAGCTCCTGAATTGTTGTGAAATCCTCGTAGTAGTCAGCAATATGCCGTGCCGCTTTTTCACCACGCGGCAGGGCGTCAAGAGTAAAGGGGTGGATATGGAACTGGGCAATCAGGTTGCTGCGCGCGACAAGGCGATAGAATTGGCGCTCTGTTGCCGCCAACGCAGCATCCGGCATCATGTTCAGCAGTCCGACATGCAGCTCGCGAATATCCTGATCCCTGGCGCGTTCACAGGAGAGTACTTCAAAGCCCTCGTTTTTGAGGCGTTCAAATGTAGGTAGATTGGTGTGTGCGACCAGTGGCATCAGTGTTTCTCCCTGTGAAGCGCATGCTCCACAAGCTGCATAAAGTCATCTTCCGAGTGCAGTTCGAATACCTCTTCACTGGAGATGGTATAGCCATATTGTGCGGCAATGGCGTCATAGCGGGGGATGCGGCTCTCAAAGAGGTGTGGAAATACCCAGCGGGAGAAGTCATCCGGGTCGATCATTGCCACGTAGTCGATATGCTGCTGCTGACGATACTCATCGAGTCTCTGCAGCAGAAAATCCGCTGGGAAATAGAGCGGCTTGGGGTCCGAGATTGCACGCTCGATGAGCCGCTCCCGGTCGCTCCGGGTGGCGCGAATGTAGAGTATCAGGGTGTGTTCGGCCAGGGTCTCCATGACCTGTGGAGAGTTCAGCTCACACAGGCTGCCGCCGGCATCATTGATGAAATGCGTGTAGTCATAGACGACCCTGGCTTTCTCGATAAAGCGGGGAACATCCAGCATCGCAGCCACCTCTGCATCATGGTGCAGTTGTTGACGATGCTGAAAATCCGTCAGTGAAAGCCCTCCCTTGTCCGGATCACCCACTTTGCCGAGGAACGAGGAGACGGGGTGCAGGTTTTCAAAACTGATATTGTTGTTGATATGGATGGAGTCGGAACGCAGCAGGTCGCGCAGAAACGGGATGTGCATCATCTTGCGCTTGATATTGTCCAGGATTGGCTCATCCAGATAGTGGCTGCCGATACGGTAGTCACCGGAGTAGTGATACCACTGCTCTCTGGGCAGCAGGGATGAGAGACGAGTTTTCCCCACGCCGGACATGCCAAGCAGGGTGATCCTTTTTGCTGGCGAGGATCTGAACTCCTCCGGGGTCATACGCACAAGCA
>JAIVTC010000247.1:0-2532 GCA_048629055.1 Candidatus Bathyarchaeota archaeon | reverse complement strand
GGTCGCTTCCTGAATTGGATGGATATCCACTCCAGAACACCGAAAAAACTATGTCAAGTTAATGGAAAGCAATTTTGCTTGAAACCCAATGAAATTGCGGTTCTCAGCCAGAGATCGTTTACGCACTATACATAGTTGGGTGCTCCACAGCGGACGTTCGAGCAACGCACTAGTACAACGATGTATAAATAACTATCAGTAGGATTGATTTCAAGACACGTCATCCCGGCGAAGGCCGGGATCCATAGAATCAACCACTTACAGGCGAACAGACATGGATTCCGGCTAAAAACATGCCGGAATGACGGGGTTTTTCGACCCCTTCTGCAGCTAGATATTTATGCACTCCTGTACTAGCGAAATCCGGCAAAGGCAGGCCAAGCACATCTGTCGCGGGTGATGTTTGATGCGCCTCGTGGCTCGACACATCCTATGAATACGGTGAAGCTTCCGTCTCCTACGGGAAAACATGTGACGCACCAATACCGCGTGGATCACTTGCCGCCTCCACGCGCTGCTTGTTCTGCTCCCGGATGACGGCCTGCATGTTTCCATAGACAGGGTTGGGGGCTCCATCGGATGACTCTCTTTGTGCAATCTGATGTCCCATTTGCTTGAGTTTTTCTCGCACCTGATCACTCAACGCAGATTGTTCAAACTGGATTTTATCCGGCAGATACTGATGGTGAAAACGCGGTTGGGTGACAACTGTTGCTGCATCACCGCCCTGCATGAACTCCAGAGCGCCCAGCAAAACCATGCTGATGATGCGGCTGCCGCCGGGCGTTCCCAGGATCGCGACACGCTCGTTGTTTTCGATGAAGGTTGGCGACATGCTCGAGAGCGGGCGCTTTCCCGGTGCTATGGCATTGGCTTGTGAACCAACCAGTCCGTAGGCATTGGGCACCCCCGGTTTTGCCGAAAAATCATCCATCTCGTCATTGAGCAATACCCCCGTGTGCGGGACGATAAAGCCGGAGCCAAACGGATAGTTGATGCTGAGTGTCGCTGCGACGCGGTTGCCGTGCCGGTCGAGAATTGAAAAATGGGTGGTATCCTCACCCTTTGATTCACTCGCCGTGACTGCTGGAAAGGTTGCACTCGGGGTTGCTTCATCGGCCTTGATCCAACGCCGTTTGAGGTTGGCATGTGGCCGACTGATGAGCTTCCTGACTGGCACATCGACAAAATCAGAGTCTCCCAGGAATTGCGCACGATCCCGGTAGGCGTGACGCATCGCCTCGACAATGGTGTGGATGCGCTCTGCTTCACCCATGGCGGGGAGATCATAGGGTTCGAGGATGTTGAGCATCGTGACGAGTGCAATGCCGCCGGATGAGGGAGGCGCTGCCGAAGTGATGTTCCAGCCCCTGTATCGGCCGCGTATCGGCTCCCTCTCTACAAGTTGGTAGCTCTCAAGATCCTTTTGCGACCAGATGCCGCCTGCCTGATTTACTGCAGCGACCATCTGCTGTGCAATTTTACCGGAGTAGAATGCCCTCCCCTGTGTTTGCGCTATCTTTTCCAGTGTCTCTGCCAGATCAGTTTGGCGGATCAGATAACCATTTTCCGGAACTTCATTGTTGTGCAGGAAAATTTGCGAGGTTGCCGGGTAGCGCTGCAGCAGGGAGAGGCGCATACCGGCCATGCGGCGGTAGTAGTCATCGACAGCAAAACCCTCTGTGGCAAGTTTGATTGCCGGCGCAAGTGTCTGCTTCAACGGCAAATTTCCATAGTACTGCGCCAGATGCACCAGAGCGGCCGGAATTCCGGGGATCCCTGCAGAGAGCGGCCCCTCCATGGAGTCTTTGGTCAGCTTGCCTTTTTCATCGAGATACATATCGCGGCTTGCCGCCAGCGGCGCCTTCTCCCGCGCATCCAGCATCGTCTGATAATTATCCCGTTGTCGATGCAGCAGATAGAAGCCCCCTCCTCCGAGGCCGGAGGAGTAGGGTTCGACCACTGCAAGCACCGCCGTTACCGTGACGGCCGCATCGAAAGCATTGCCGCCTTGCTGCAGAATCTCGATTCCGGCGCTGGTTGCCAGCGGGTGGGCGCTTGCAATGGCGTTGGCGGGTGGTGTTGATGTAGGTTGGGATGCCTGTAGCAAGAATGCAGGCAGGAAAAAGAGAAGCAGCAGTGAGAGTGCTGAGTAACGAGTGCCGAGGAGTGAGGGGAAGAGATAGGAGTGAGTAACGAGTAGCGAGGACTGAGGGGAAGAGATAGGAGTGAGTCGCATTCTATGATCCAAGATGTAGGCCGGATGAGCATTAGCGAAATCCGGCAAAGTAATGCCGGATGACGGCGCTGGAAGATTTTGCATTCAATCGAAAGGCACGGTGAATGCGCCTTATCCGGCCTACATGGACTCAGTCCTCGTTACTCAGTCCTTGTCACTAACAACTGGGGTCATCGCAGATTGCAGGCAGTTTTTTTCTGCTGGTCATCTGCAGCGCCGCATTTTTGCGCAGATAGCCTCCGACTGACTGATTCACAAATACACAGAAGGGCTGCCATTTTCCATTGCGATTG
>JAIVTC010000246.1:0-2255 GCA_048629055.1 Candidatus Bathyarchaeota archaeon | reverse complement strand
CTGTTCGAGTTTCTCGCCAATGAAGAGACCAAGCACAAGCAGGAGCTCGAAAAGCTCTACTATGAGCTGATACACAGCGGTGGTCCGGGGAATTAGAAAGAATTTTTGAACCACAGATGCACACAGATAAACACAGATTAAAATACAAAATTCTTAAATAAACCAGTCTCAGCCGAATGACGCAAAGTTAAGCTCAATATTAGCGTCATCCCGGCGTAGGCCGGGATCCATACTTGGCAATAGCGCAACGCTTTCTTGGATTCAGGCCTTCGCCGGAATGACGAGACAATGGCTGTTTTTTATCTGTGTGCATCTGTGTTCATCTGTGGTTAAAACAAAATCCATCAAACAGGAAATAACATGCAAATAGGTATGCTTGGTTTGGGTCGTATGGGCGCCAACATGGTGCGCCGGTTGATGAACGACGGGCATCAGTGCGTGGTCTATGACAGATCGCCGGAAGCTGTTGCGGAGCTTGAGAGCGCTGGCGCCACAGGGGCTGCCGACCTGGATGATTTTATCAGCAAGCTGACGCTTCCCAGGGCGGTTTGGATCATGGTGCCGGCGGCTGTTGTCGATACCGTGGTTGATGACCTGGCCGCACGCATGGCCCCTGATGACATCATCATCGATGGCGGCAACTCTTACTACAAGGATGACATCCTGCGCGCCAATGCTCTCAGTGACAAGGGGCTGCACTACGTCGATGTCGGCACCAGCGGCGGCGTGTGGGGTCTGGAGAGAGGCTACTGTCTGATGATCGGCGGTGAGGATCAGGTTGTCTCCCATCTTGATCCCATCTTTAAAACCATTGCTCCGGGCATGGGTGAGATAGACCGCACACCGGGGCGCGAGGGCGAGGCCAGCCGTTCCGAGCAGGGGTACCTGCATTGCGGTCCCAATGGCGCCGGGCACTTTGTCAAGATGGTGCATAACGGCATCGAGTACGGCATCATGGCGGCCTATGCCGAGGGCTTCAATATCCTCAAGCATGCCAATATTGGTAAAACTGATCAATCAGCCGATGCTGAGACTGCACCCTTGCGTGATGCGCAAAACTTTCAGTTTGATATCGATACCGCCGAAGTGGCTGAAGTGTGGCGGCGCGGCAGCGTGGTTGCATCCTGGCTGCTGGATCTCACTGCCATCGCGCTGAAGGAGAATCCTGATCTCTCCAACTTCTCGGGACGGGTATCAGACTCCGGAGAGGGACGCTGGACCAGCATCGCCGCCATCGAAACCGGAACATCGGCGCATGTATTGACTGCGGCGCTGTTCAACCGCTTTACCTCCCAGGGTGAAACCGATTTTGCCGACAAGCTGCTCTCCGCCATGCGCTACCAGTTCGGCGGGCATCACGAGAAGAAATAAATGCGGGGACAGTATACTTATTTCTTAGGTATTTCCAGAAAGCAGTCACTATTATGAAAGAGGAAATAAGTATACTGTCCCCGTATTTACATCTGTTTGATGACGCACCGGGCGTGGCGCGTGAAGCGGCGCGGCGTATTTTAAAGGCTGCTGACAGGGCAATTACGGCACAGGGCAATTTCTCTATCGTGCTGGCCGGCGGCAGTACTCCCGAATCAACCTATCGTCTGCTTGTCGATGCTGACACTGACTGGTCAAAATGGCGCATCTATTTCGGTGACGAACGCTGCCTGCCGGTAGATGATGCAGAGCGCAACTCTGTCATGGCATCCGCTTCATGGCTTGATCATGTCGCTATTCCCGCTGATCATATTCATCCCATTCCGGCAGAGCAGGGCGCCGAAGCAGGGGCTTCTGCATACAGCTCAGTGGTTGCTGATGCCGTACCCTTCGATATGGTGCTGCTGGGCATGGGTGAGGATGGCCATACCGCCAGTCTCTTTCCCGGGCAGATTCACTCCGATTCCGAACTTGTGCATGCGGTGCATGATGCGCCAAAACCTCCGCCTGACAGGATCAGCCTGAGCCGCAATGCGCTGAGTGACTGCAGGGAACTCCTCGTCCTGGTGACGGGAGCAGGCAAACAGCAGGCTGTTTCCCGCTGGAAGCAGGGGGCGAATCTTCCGATAGCGAATATAGGCGCACATCATGCAGTTGATAGCCTTCTGGACAAGGACGCTGCCGGCGCATGAATGAGTTGGCAGTTTGCAGTAGTCAGTTTGCAGTAAAACATGGGGCAGAAACTACCTGCTGTAAACTGATGACTGTGAGCTTTCTTGTCTTGCTGCAAACTGCCAACTGACGGCTGCAAACTTTTTTATTGC
>JAIVTC010000245.1:0-3010 GCA_048629055.1 Candidatus Bathyarchaeota archaeon | reverse complement strand
ATTTCATTGTTTGGGGTAGGATCATCTGCGCAGCTGCATCCGGGAATGAGTCCGGTATAGAAAATGCCGGATTTCACGCAAATTGAAGTATCGCCGTCTGAAACTCCAAGAATCACTACACTGAAATTATCCTCACAAGCATAACTGCTGTGTGACAGCCCCTGCTGCAGAGGGAGCAGTTTGCCATGCAGAGATTGGATCTCCTGTTTCAGGATCTCTCCAAAGGCGGGAGTGTTCCAGGCGTTTAGGGATTTTGATAGTTGCATTTCAATAACTCAGCCATCCCCTCACCCCAACCCTCTCCCGGAGGGAGATGGAGTGTATGCCCCTTCTCCCCCGGGGAGAAGGCGGGGATGAGGGGGGTGGGTCACAGCTGTTTGGCGCCGCCCATGTAGGGTTGCAGCACTTCAGGGATGCGGATATTGCCATCTTTTTGCTGATAGTTTTCCATCACTGCAACCAGGGTGCGGCCAACAGCCAGGCCGGAGCCGTTGATGGTATGCAGCAATTCCGGTTTTCCGGTTTCGGGATTACGCCAGCGCGCCTGCAGACGGCGCGCCTGGAAATCGCCAAAGTTGGAACAGGAGGAGATTTCCCGATACTTCCCCTGCCCCGGCAGCCACACTTCCAGATCATAGGTTTTGGTTGCCGAGAAGCCGAGGTCGCCTGTACACAGGGTGACGACCCGGTAAGGCAGTCCGAGTTTTTGCAGAATCGCCTCGGCATGTCCGGTGAGCTGTTCCAGCACATCTTCTGCATCTGCAGGACGGACAGCCTGCACCATCTCGATCTTTTCGAACTGGTGCTGACGGATCATGCCGCGGGTGTCCTGTCCATAGGAGCCCGCCTCGCTGCGAAAACAGGGTGTGTGCGCGACAAAACGCCGGGGCATATCCTGCTCGTCAACGATCTCATCACGCAAAATATTGGTCAGCGGCACTTCGGCTGTCGGGATCAGGTAGAGCGGGTGCTCGCCATCGACTTTAAAGAGATCCTCTTCAAACTTCGGCAGCTGACCGGTCCCATAGAGGCTGGCGCTGTTCACCAGGTAGGGGACGTAGGTTTCCGTGTAGCCGTGCTGCTGCGTATGCACATCCAGCATGAACTGCGTCAGGGCGCGCTGCATCCTTGCGAGTGGGCCGTTGAGTACGACAAAACGTGAACCGCTGATTTTCGCTGCCGCGTCAAAATCCGCCCAGCCCCTGGCTGTACCAAGATCGACATGATCCACTGCTTTAAAATCAAACTGCGGCGGCTCTCCCCAGCTGCGCTCTTCACGATTGTGCGCTTCACTCTCTCCCTGCGGCACGCTTTGGTGCGGCAGGTTGGGAACCTCCAGCAGCATCTGTTTGAGTTGCTGCTGGATCTTGCCAAGTTTTTCCCGGGCTGTCTTGAGTTTGTCTCCGAGGTCTGCTACGGCATCCAGCAGAGGCTTGATATCCTCTCCTGCCGCTTTGGCACGACCGATCCCTTTTGATTGCGTATTGCGCTCGTTTTGCAATTGCTGGGTAAGGATCTGCAACTCTTTACGCTGCTCTTCGTAGGAGTGGAACCCCTGGATATCAAGCTCGAAACCACGGCGTAATAGTTGCGTGGCGACCTCGTCCAGATTGGTTCTGAGAAGTTTTGGATCTAACATTTTGTATTACTCTTGTGACGATTCATACTAAAAAAACAGTTGGCTCTATCCAAGTTGTCATCTCGACGCAGGAGAGATCTTAATGTTCTATACTTTAAGATCCTTCGTCGTTCGCCTACACGGACGTAGGTGAGGGGTAAAAGCAGGACGCAGAAGCTTCGTTCCTCACTTCCCTCGGGACGACAGGTTCGCTGTTTCGCAGGGTGGGCCTATCTTCATTGTGAAATGTAGCGCGATACACTCTCAGGAAGATTGCCGCGTCGCTGAGGCTCCTCGCAATGACAGACAAATTCAGATGGCTTTGGCGATGAGGGTTCCCACCCAGGCGGCGGCTATACAGGTGACGACCGATACAGCGATGTTGAGGCCTGCCCTTGCAACAGACCCCTGCTCCAGCAATAGCAGAGTCTCGAGGGAGAATGTGGAGAATGTTGTAAAGGACCCCAGGAAACCAACCATCAGCAGCGCCCGCACCTCGGTCGAGAGCGTCATGCGCTCGAGCAGCCACACCGCGAGAAACCCCATCAACAGAGAGCCCAGCAGGTTGACGGCCAGCGTGCCCCAGGGGAAAGCGCGCCCGGTCAGTGAATAGACCCAGATTGAAAGCCAGTAGCGTCCGATGGCGCCAAATGCGCCGCCGGCGCCGACTATCAGCAGTTGCGTCATGGCGGGTATTATCTGAACTAGTGTTTCAACTGCCGGTTTACGATCTTTAGGTCAGCCTCGGCAATGGTTCCCGCCGCATCCTTCAGACGCAGATGATTCAGCACATAATCATAGCGCGACACAGCAAGCGCACTGTCGGCCCTGAAGACATCACGCTGCGAGTTCAGCACATCCACCAGGGTGCGGTTGCCGACTTCATAACCCGCCTCTGTAGCAGCCAGAGCACTCTGCGTCGATACAGTCGTCGCTTTTAACGCCTCGACCTGGCTGATGCCGGAAAGAATGCCGCGATAGGCATCATTGGAATTTCGTATTACCCTGCGTTTGGCGGCTTCCAGTCCGGAGCGTGCCGCTCGCAACCTGGACCTGGCCTGCCTGGTGCTGTGAGTGACGCGTCCGCCCGTGTAGAGAGGGATATTCAATTGCAGGCCGATTCTGGCATCATCATCATTATTGATAAAAACATCTCTGCGGCCGGAATCGTTATGCGTGGAAGCTCCTGCGACCAGGTCAGCCGTGGGGTAGTGGCCGGAACGGATGACCTCAACCTCCTTCTCCGCTATCCTGACCTCCTCCTGTGCAGCAATCACATCCGGATTGTTGTTCAATGCGGTGCTGGTCCAGTGCTTGATACTGGCCGGTTTTGGACCGATCAGCGGGATTTTTTGTTTGAGTTTCGCCAGTTTCCCGGGATCTTTGCCGATG
>JAIVTC010000244.1:0-2722 GCA_048629055.1 Candidatus Bathyarchaeota archaeon | reverse complement strand
AGAGGATGGTTCCGGGGCTGGTGCTCCAGATCTTGGGACACATGGCAATGGTGTTGCTGTAAAGGTCGATTTTGCAATACGCCTGCTCTGCCTTGCTGTCTTTGGCGGAGTATTCTCCTCCGGGCATTTGCTCAAGGATCACGCAGCGCTCCTCGACCTTGTTTGGAGAGGTATGGGTGATCACCGTCCCGCCAGTGACTGCAGCAGCAGAGAGGTTTGCGGAGATGCTCAGCAGTATCAGTGCCGGGAAAAATGTATGTGGTTTCATAGTCGTTGATAGAAATTTGAAGGGTTATGTGGAGTCGATATGGCTGTTGTTAATGATACCGCATTCCACTACTCACTGCGCAGTGCGTCAACCGGCGACAGTGCGGCAGCACGACGCGCAGGCAGTAGTCCCGAAAAGAGACCTGTGACGATGGCGATGGCCCCGGCCAGAAGCAGGTAGTCCCAGGCAATTGCAACCGGCAGGGTGGGGATCGCCAAATGCAGTATCCAGGCGATGGCCAGGCCGGCCGCTATTCCGACGAGGCCGCCGGCGCCGGAGAGAGCCGCCGCTTCCAGCAAAAACAGCAGTGAAATCTGGGATTGCGAGGCTCCCAGTGCGCGCAGCAGACCGATCTCCCCGATGCGTTCATTGACTGCAATGCTCATGATGGTAAAGATGCCGACACCGCCGACCAGCAGGGAGATGCCGCCCAGGGCTGCAACCACAGCGGTGAGCAGGTCCAGGATCGAGCCGAGTGTCTGCAGCATGTCGTTCTGCGTAATGATGGTGAAGTCCTCTGTCCCATGCCGCTCGATGAGGCGCTTTTTGATCGCCTCGACGATGGTTGACTCATTGAAATTGCCGTCGTAGAGCAGATCGATCTCCATCAGGCTGTCGCGGTTGAAGAGTGACAGCGCGCGATTGACCGGGATGTAGACGGCATCATCCAGGTCGAATCCAAGCACCTGACCCTTGCTCTGCATGATGCCGATGATGCGAAACCGCTGCTGGCCGATACGGATGCGCTGTCCCAGTGGATTGCTCTGCGGAAACAGCTCCTGTTTGAGGCGATGGCCTATCACTGCAAGGTTGCGCGCCTGCTGCTGCGGGTCATGCGGCAGAAATTGTCCCTGGCCGATTTTGATCTGCCAGGTCTGCGGCATTTCATGATTGACACCGATCACATAGACCCAGCGGCTGCGTTTGCCTGCCTCTACCTGTGCATTCCCCTGGGAGACAGGTACAGAGGTGCGGATGCCCTTGATCTTTCTGAGGCTCTCTGCATCTTCGACGGAGAGCGGCCGCACATTGCTGATGACAGCGCCGGAGATCCCCATGGTGGTGGTGCGTCCGGGGGAGACGCCGATAATGTGCGTGCCGAATTGGGTGAATTGCCCCAGTATGTAGTTGCGTGCGCCGCCGCCAAGCGCTGTCAGCAAAATCACGGCAGCGATCCCGACTGCGATGCCGAGTGCTGTCAACAGACTGCGCATCCGGCTGAAATGCAGACTGGAGAAGGCAAGGGTGAAATAGTCGGAGATACGCACGTCGTCAACCGGAGAGTGCAAGCACGGGATCGAGCCGGGATGCCTTGCGTGCCGGAATACCGCCGAACAGCAGGCCGGTCGCCAATGTCACCAGCAGCGCTGCAGCTATGGCCCACAGCGGAGTCTGAATCGGGAAATCGGGCAGCAGCTGATGAATCAGCTGTTTGCTTCCCAGGCCAACCAACAGCCCCAGTGCGCCGCCGGCCAGTGACAACATCAGCGCTTCGCTGAGGAACAGCAGCATCACCTGTTGCGTCGGAGCGCCAAGCGCCTTCAGCAGACCGATCTCTTCACGCCGCTGGCTTACAGAAACCAGCATCACGTTCATGATCAGGATGCCGGCAACGATGAGGCTGATAGCTGCAATGCCGGCAACAGCCCAGGTCAGCATTTGAAGAATGTCGTCAACGGTGCCGATGAGCGCATCCTGGGTGATCACGGTGATGTCGTCGTCGCCATCATGGCGCTGGCGAATGATGCGCAGGATATCTTTTTCAGCTGCAGCGAGCGCCTGCTGATGCTGCGCCCGGATGAGGATGCGAAACAGCGATGGCGCATTGAAGAGGTTGCGGGCGCTGGCGACCGGAATCAGCACCATGTCGCTCATGTCCATTCCCAGTGACTGCCCCTTGGGCGAGAGAACGCCGATGACGCGAAAGCGCCGGTCGCCGATGCGCAGCCACTTCCCCAGGGGATTGTGATGACCGAACAGCTCGCGGGAGAGTTTTTGACCCAGAATGCAGAGAGATGCAGCAATGCGCGGATTTGTATCGGGAAACGAGCTTCCAAGCGCAAGCTGCAGCTCGCGTACATCCAGTATGGAACGGGTTGAACCTATAACAGAGACTTCCCGTTCCCTTGAACCGTAGGAGACGGATGCGGCGCCAAATACAATGGGGGCGACAGAGCGAATCGCCGGCGAGCGCTGCAGCGCCAGTGCATCATCCAGTGTCAGGTCGCGCGGTGTGGTTCCCAGCAGCGGCGGTAGTCCGCCGGTGGTTTCACTGCGCCCCGGCAGGACGATCAGCACATTGGCTCCCAGCATCCTGAACTGTGCGCCGACAAACTGGCGTGCGCCTTCACCCAGTGATGTCAGAATGATGACCGAGGCGACGCCGATCGCCATCGCCAGCAGAATCAGCGAGGTGCGCAACGGATAGGCGCTCAGCGCCATGCGGCTGAAGCG
>JAIVTC010000243.1:0-10114 GCA_048629055.1 Candidatus Bathyarchaeota archaeon | reverse complement strand
ATCTGCTGGAGCAGCAGCAGGAGCCTGTGCTGATCAACCTCGCATCCAACGAATATTTCAAAGCGGTCAAACCCAAACTGTTGAAGGGGCGTCTGCTGAACATCAAATTTAAGGAGACCAAAGAGGGAAAAACCCGGATTATCGCCATATTTGCAAAGCGCGCGCGCGGCATGATGACGGATTTTATACTGCGCAACAGGATTGAATCTCCTGAAGGCATCAAGGCATTCAAGCGGGGCGGCTACCGGTTTTCAGCAGCGGATTCAGATGATAAACAGTGGACTTTCACCCGTTTACAGCCGCCGGGAAAAAAGGCTTGATCAGCATTGATCGAGAGAAAAAGCGTTTAAATGATTAAGAAACCTCTGAATAAGTCCATGGGATGGGGGTTCGGGGGAAGGATAGACCAAATGCCCGCTATAACTTATTGATAGTTGACCCTTCCCCCGTAGAAAAACTTGTGGGAATGCTCTGATCAAGGCGCGAAGCTTCCGCTCCCTGCTCACGCCCCTCACCTACGTCCATGTAGGCGAAGCGCCTTGATCAGAGCTTCCTTAACCACGGAACACACGGAAAAGAAAACCAGAAACATTCCGTGTGTTCCGTGGTAAGAAAAGTGTCTAAGAAAATTCTGCGCTGATCATTTCATCGTTGTTTCAGGATGTAGTCGATGATCTGCCGGTGTTCTGCTTCAGAGAGGCTCTCTTCAAAGGAGGGCATCACTTTCCCTCCGTAATGAATGGTTTTATGAATGAATTCTTTCGGCTCATCCAGAGTGGCTGCTTCGCGATGACAGCCGTAACAGTTTTCAGTATAGAGTTTTTCACCTGTGGTGGCGTAATGCTCTCCGCTATCAATACTCGCGCAGGAGTAGAGAACCACGCAACAAAGTGATACAGCGGCCGTGCTTATGAGTGTTTTCATGGAACTCTCCTGTCAAATGGCGCCTGCAGTTCAATAGGGTGAATGTTGGACAACTTCTTACCATTCACTGGCTTCTGTAATGATGCTTTCAATCAGTTTCACAACCTCGCCGACTTCCTCAGCCGACTCCTTCCCTGCAACCGGTCGGCGATATGCCAGGTTGACGTGTTTGGGATCGTCATTTGTTACATAAACACTGATTGAAAAGGGACACAGCATAATATTAGCAGAGTTTTTCTGCGCCAGTTTGTGGGAGATGCTGGCGCTGCAGAACTCAACGATCTCGGCGTTGAGAAAGACATTGCTGGTTACGCCGAAATCCTTGCCGGTGCGATTCAGCATCTCGGCTGCCGGAAGCGTGTGGGCGATATTGATGCCCTTTCCCTTGATCGCGGTCTTGACACTGTCGAGCACGTCTTCATATTCCCCCTCCACCTGGGTAACCACAAAGGGTGATTCATCTGCGCCGGCAGTCTGTGCAGTCAGGACGAAGAGGCAGGATGCCAACAATAACCAGCCGTTCAATATTTTAAAAGGGTGTTGTTGTTTCATTTTGTCTCTCTCCTGTAATCAAAAAAAGTTTGCAGTCGTCAGTATGCAGTTTGCAGTAAAAACAACAAAAAAGGCATAAATTTTGGCACAAAAGCTTGCAGATGGCAATGCCTGAATTAGACTTTTGCCAACTGCCAACTGCCAACTGCCAACTGCCAACTGCCAACTGCCAACTGCCAACTGCCAACTGCCAACTGCCAACTGCCAACTGCCAACTTTACTTTTGCTCCGCATCGATCTCGAGCATGCGCTGTGCAATTCCCTGTGAAGTGATGACACCACGATACTCATCACCGTCAAATACGAACAGGAAACTTGAGTGATACTTCTCAAGAATCGCCATCGCCTTGATGATCGGAGTCTCCGATGTAATCGAGTGCAGTGGTTTATCAACATAGGGTTCGATGGGGTGCTCCATGAGTTCCTTGACCTTGGTTCTGGCATCCTTGATACAGCTGAGCTGGTCCCCCAGCACCATCGCAAGTTCCACCATGTAGTTTGGCAGACAGCCGTGATGCATGATACCTGAAATGCTGACAAAGCCGCGCCGTTCTCCCTTGCTGTTGAGATAGGGCAGTGCCGGAACCCCGGCTTCGACGCAGATCGTAAAGATATCCCTGGCTTTCATCCCTTCCCTGGCAAACACGGTCGGGATCAATATGCTTTTTAGTTTCATCGTTTAACTCCGTATGACTAAACCAGATAACGGAAATAGATATAGATCGTGGCGATGACGATGCTCATCAGCATCATCGGAAATGCCAGCAGCATAAAAGGCACGAAACGAATCGGATGACCGGCCTGCTCGGCATAACCTGCAACAATCAGATTTGCACTGGCGCCAATGAGAGAGCCATTGCCGCCCAGGCAGGCGCCCAGCGCCAGCGACCACCATAAAGGTTCCAGATTTTCAGCACCGCCAAAAACCGGCGCCATGCTCTGGATGACGGGGATCATGGTCGCAACGAAAGGAATGTTGTCGACCAGTGCAGAGAAGATTGCAGAGATCCACAGAATCATCAATGCGGTGTTGGCCAGGTCGCCGCCGGTGAAGTCGAGTACAGCGTTCGCCAGTCTCTCCAGCAAGCCGACACTCTCTACGCCGTGTACAAGAATAAACAGGCCGACGAAAAAAAAGATGGTGATCCACTCCACCTCGGCGAATGAGGCATGCACATCTTTCGCCTGCGACGCGGATGACCGCTTTATATTGGTCAGCAGCAACAGCAGCGCAGCGCCGAAGAGGGCGATGGTGGCTGGCTCCAGGTGTAGTTGCTGGGCCAGGATAAAGCCGCTGATGACAGCAGTCAGCACAAACAGCGACTGCTTTAACAGGCGCACGTCGGTAATACTGTTTCTCTCATTGAAATCCATGATGTTTTGCCTCGCTTCATCGCTGGCATGCATCTTTCTTCCCCAGATCACCCAAACCACAGCAAGGGTCATGAGCAGAATCAGCGGGATGATGGGGGCAAGATTGAACAGGAAGTCGTTGAAAGAGAAGGGCACGGCTGAACCAATCATGATGTTTGGAGGATCGCCGATCAGGGTGGCGGCTCCGCCGATATTGGATGAGAGGATCTCGGTAAAGAGGAAAGGAAATGGAGTGACTTTCAGCTCCTGGGTGATCAGCAGTGTTACCGGCACAATCAACAGCACCGTGGTGACGTTATCGAGCAGCGCCGAGAAGAGAGCCGTCACCACGGAGAGCATCAGCAGTATTCCCCACGGATGCGCGCCCACTTTTTTTGCCGACCAGATGGCGACGAACTGGAACACGCCGGAGCGCCGGGTGATGGCGACGATCACCATCATTCCCGTCAGCAGTCCGAGGGTGTTGAAATCCTCACCGCGCAGCGCTGCTTCCTGGTTCAGAACGCCAGTCATGATCATCAGCATGCCGCCGAGCAGCGCCACGATTGCGCGGTTGACGCGTTCCGTCATGATGACTGCATAGGTCAGCACAAACAGCGTTCCGGCAACCCACACAGGGTCCCAGCCGAAAATCACATTCATGACAGTATCGGTATGCTCAGTCATTGGAGGTGCTCCCTTCGTTGTCGTTCATCACGCAGGCGCTCTTCAGGCGCGGATCGACATCACCAAGCTGTGCGCTGATGTGCGCCAGAATATCCCAGTAAGAGATCATGCCGACCAGGTGGGCGCCGTCACTCTCCACCAGCACCACCGGCAGACTGGTCGGCACCTCGTAGAGTTTGCGGATCACCTCCATGATGGGTTCGTCCGTGCGGCACAGGATCAGGTGTTCCCGGTCAAGATAGTTTTTCACGGGCTGGTCGGCAATTTCCTGAAGAGATTCGATCACCTCTTCGAGGTTGTCCGCCAGAAAATCAAGGCTCTTCAGTGCAGGCGAGATGGTGGCGGCCTTAGGCAGCAGGGCGCGCAGCAGGTTGCGCATACCGAACAGCCCGAGGAATTTGCCGTCGCTATCCATGACCGGAAGGTTGTGAATGTGTTTGTCGCACATTTTTACCAGTGCGTCTCTGACCCGCTCATTGGCATGTGCAGTGACGGGATCGCGTGACATGAGTTGTTCGGCAGACAATCGGGGACTCCTTTTGTTTGGGAAAATACCAATAATTTCGTGCAAATCAATACGCGTAGGATGCGGTTCGCAAGCTCACCACATCCTACAATACACGGAGTTATTGCGACTTACCGTTCGTAGCAATAAGTGCTCATTGATAAATGATAATAGAGCAATTCCACACAAAACTCACACATCTCCGGTTTTTTTGTTGATTCAATGGGGTAAACTTAATAAACAGTTATGTAAATTATTTTTTGATATGACCACGACACCGCAACACCAGATCAGCGACGTCAATGCCTATATGCAGCAGCTTGGAGCGCAGGCGCGCGCCGCCAGCCGCGTTCTTGCAGCAGCAACCACAGCGCAAAAGAATCGTGCGCTGAACGCCATTGCCGATGACCTCGACCACAATCGCAATACCCTGATCGCCGAGAATCTCAAGGATCTCGATGCCGGCAGGGAGAAAGGGCTATCCGATGCCCTGCTGGATCGTCTGGAACTCGACAACGAGCGCATCGACGCCATGATCGAGGGGCTGCGCCAGATCGCTGCGCTTGCAGATCCCATCGGTGAGATCTTCGATATGAGCTATCGTCCTTCGGGTATTCAGGTGGGCCGTATGCGTGTACCGCTGGGCGTCGTTGGAATTATTTATGAATCGCGCCCGAATGTTACAGCTGATGCGGCCGCCCTGTGTCTTAAATCTGGCAATGCCACTGTGCTGCGCGGCGGTTCCGAGGCATTTTTCTCCAACCAGGCGATTGCGCAATGCATTCACCATGGACTGCAGCAAGCCGGTCTGCCTGCAGAGGCGGTGCAGGTTGTTGCGACGACTGATCGCGAGGCTGTGGGCGCCATGATCACCATGCCCGAGTTCATCGATGTGATTATTCCGCGCGGCGGCAAGGGGTTGATCGAACGCATCTCCAACGATGCAAGGGTGCCTGTGATCAAGCATCTGGATGGCATCTGCCATCTCTATATCGATGCCGATGCTGACCAGGTGAAGGCGTTGAAGGTGGCGCTCAACGCCAAGACTCAGCGCTACGGTACCTGCAATACTCTGGAGACACTGCTGGTGGCAGAAAGCATTGCCGATGAGATTCTCCCCGCTCTGGCGGAAGCCTTTGTCAACAAGGGAGTTGAGCTGCGGGGCTGCAACGCTACCCGGAAAATCATCAGCTGTAACACGGCGACGGATGAGGATTGGGATACGGAGTACCTTGCGCCGATCCTCTCCATTCGCGTCGTTCCTGATGTGGATGAGGCAATGGATCATATCGCTGAACACAGTTCTCAACACACGGAATCCATCATCACGGAAAACTACACCACTGCACGGCGCTTCCTCGCCGAAGTCGACTCAAGCTCGGTGATGGTCAACGTCTCGACCCGCTTTGCAGATGGTTTCGAGTATGGCCTGGGAGCGGAGATCGGCATCTCGACCGACAAGTTCCACGCGCGCGGTCCGGTCGGCCTGGAGGGGCTGACCTCGGTGAAATTCATCGTCCTGGGCGACGGGCATATCCGCACCTGACAATATCCCATGATTGGCATTCTCGGCGGCACCTTCGATCCCATACACTACGGGCATCTGCGTACAGCGCTGGATGTGCAGGAGGCGCTGGAGCTGGAGCGTATTCACTTTGTGCCGTTGAAACATGCCGTGCACAAGAAGCAGCCGGGTACGCCGGGCGAATTGCGCGCGGCGATGGTGCAGGCAGCCGTTGCGCAGCACCCCGGTTTTGTCATGGATGATCGCGAGTTGCACAACGACAGGCCATCCTACTCCCTCTATACACTGCAGTCATTTCGCCGCCAGATGCCGCATACGCCGCTCTGTTTTCTGCTGGGGATGGATGCTTTCCGGGATTTTCTGAACTGGCATCAACCCATGGAGATTCTCAGGCTGGCGCATCTGGTGGTGATGCACCGGCCCGGTGAAGAGATGGCGGATGTGCAACTGCAGCAGCTTGTCGATGAACGCTGTGTTGAAGATGTCGAGCAGTTGCATCGGCAGCTCGCTGGATCGATCCTGTTTCAACCCGTCACCCAGCTGGCGATTTCGGCAACCGATATCCGCCAACGTGCACAGCAGGGGAGCAGCCTGCGTTATCTGCTGCCGGATGCGGTGATCACCATCATCGAGCAGCTCAAGCTCTATCAGCCATCATGACGTCAAACTTCTTCTCCCAGGGGGAAGGCTGGGATGAGGGGAATGATCACCATGCATGAGCAACCCGCAGGAGTATTTTCCGGCTGGCCGCGAAAAAAAGCTGATTCTCGGTTATCATGGGATGCAGTAAGTTTCATGTCTTGTCCCTCTGAGGCATGGTCTAGTTAAAATTTTATTGGAGTATTAATGCGAGTTGAAGAGTTGAAAGAGATTGTCATCAATACACTCGATGATATGAAGGCGCAGGATGTCGTGATCCTGGATGTGCGCGGCAAAACCAGCATTACAGACTTTATGATTATTGCCAGCGGCACATCGGACCGGCATGTGAAATCCATTGCCCAAACGGTCGCCTTTCAGGCTAAGCAGCGCGGTGAGCCCGCACTGGGCAGCGAGGGTGTCTCTGATGGCGAATGGGCGCTGATCGATCTCAATGGTGTGATCGTGCACGTCATGCAGCCCAAGGTGCGTGACTATTATCAGCTGGAAAGGCTGTGGAAAATCGATCCCGAAGAGGCCGAAAAACTGCACAAACAGCAGCGACCGAGATGATCGCAAGAGCAGACGGAAAGCAGCATGGATCGTTTTGACCGCATCTACGATCTGCATAAAGTCCTCAGCGTCAGCCGCTATCCGGTTTCCCGCAAAAAGCTGGAAGATGAGTTGCAGTGCTCACGCGCCACGGTAAAGCGCATCATTGATTCGATGCGCCTCTATCTGAATGCGCCGATCACATACGATCAAAAACTCAATGGTTACTATTACGACCGCCAGGGTGGGGAGATGTATGAACTCCCCGGGATCTGGTTCAATGCATCTGAACTCCATGCGCTGCTCTCTGTGCAGCAGTTGCTGACGCAGGTGCAGCCAGGTCTGCTGGAGAAGCAGTTGTCGCCGCTGAAGCAGAGCATCAGCCGGCTGCTGAATCTGCACAAGGAGAAGGGTGACGAGCTGGTGCAGCGCATCCGTATACTCCAAGTGGCGTCCCGCCAGACCGGAGAAGCCTTCCAGACGGTTGCAGGAGCAACAGCCAGCCGCAAACGCCTGCAAATTCACTACTACAAACGCTCCAGTGATGAAACTGATGAGCGCGTACTCTCGCCGCAAAGGCTGGTTTACTACCGCGACAACTGGTATCTCGATGCCTGGTGTCATCTCAGAAAAGGGCTGCGCACCTTCGCTCTGGATAATATCCAGCAAGCCAGGCTGCTTGATGAAAGGGCAAAAGATGTCGACAGCGATACCCTGAATGCGCACTACAGCAGCGCCTACGGCATCTTCTCCGGCACAGCGACGCGCACAGCCACTCTGCGCTTCACTGCCGAGCGAGCACGCTGGGTCAGCAAGGAGCAGTGGCACTCGGAGCAGAAGTCACAGTGGCTGGAGGATGGCCGCTACGAGCTGCGTATCCCCTATCAGAATCCAACCGAATTGATCATGGATATCCTGCGCCATGGCGGTGAAGTTGAAGTCGTCTCACCGCCGCAACTGCGCCAGGCAGTGCGCCATCAACTCCAGCAAGCCCTCGAAAATTACGCCTGACATATAACCCCCTCTCCCTCCGGGAGAGGGCTGGGGTGAGGGGCTTTCGCGGGGTGTCAATATGCACCGCATGTGCTTTTCATTGTCATTTCGACCGCAGGGAGAAATCTTTCATACCCTGACTCACCAAATGAGCCACCACTCCCCTGATAATAGAACAAACAGAGAAACACAAGAGAGACCACAGGAGAGAACAATGCAGCGCAGAACCTTTTTCCAAACCCTTTTCGGCGGCATGGGAGCCGCCATGATGAGCCGCCACATTCAAGCTGGTGAGCGCACGATTCTGCTTCAGGAGTCGCCGGTGGCCGGATTTCAATACCATCGCGGCAACGCCATCTGGCCCTTCCTGCGTGAAGGTGAAAAGGTGTCGCTGGTGCGTGAATCATTCAACGGCCATGATCATGGTGCCGTCGCCGTCTATTTCCGCAATGACAAGCTGGGCTTCATCCCTCGGCGGGAGAACAGCACCATTGCCCAAATGCTCGACCGTGGCGAGAAGCTGAATGCAAAAATCACCAGGCTGCTGGATGAAAACAACCCGTGGCGAAGGGTCCGCGTCAGTATTTTCCTCGGCTGAGAAAAGCATATCAATAGATAATACGCTTGGATTATGGCAGTGTGGCAGGGAATTTCAACACTTCTTCGGCACTGAAAAACAGCACCTGCGCCGTCGCCCGGGACGGGCGAATCCGGGGCGTGACCTGAAGGATCAACCCGCGCAGGTGGCACAGGCAGCCAATCTGCGTCATGCCGATTATGTGCGTGTACTATGTGGTTACCTGGATCAGCTTGCGATGGCTTTTGCTGAACTCGATGAGCAGGCGCTAGCGCAAGCCACGCCCCTGACCAGAAGCAACCGTGACTCCAGGTTACAGAAACTGATCTGTGCGCGGCTCAAGGATGAAAATAGGATCGATGCGCTTCGTTCCTCACCGGCATCCTGCAAGTTCACCTCATTTGTATTGGATTATTGGAAAGCCACCAACCACAAATCACAACCTATTGATATATTTAATTGGAAAATCAGGCGTTGCTATGATGAAAGACGGTTAAAAACGTCTATAGTATAAATAGAGTAAAAAAAAGCTAATTCCTACTGAATTCGGGCGATTGTTTTTCATCCATATTTCCTGAATTCAATCTTTTGATGACAGGAGGTATGTCATGGATATTCAACTCGCTGATGTTACCCTTCATATTGACAAGAACCTGAGCAGTGAGCAGCGCGGTACGATTGAAGAGAGTCTGCGAGCACTGGATGGAGTTGTCAGTATTCATAACCCTGACAAGACTCCGCATCTCACACTGGTTGAATACGATCCGGATGTCATTACGTCTCGCACGATTCTGCAACGTGTCACAAACCAGGGCGCCCATGCGGAGTTAGTTGGCTTGTAACAACACACAACACACAACACACAACACAGGAGTCATCATGGCGACTGAAAAAGATCCTCTACAACAGAGTGAACTTCTGGCCGGGAGCAACGAAGTTCTGAATGCGTGGTTCGATCAGCGTTTCTCGCAGAAGCTGGCGGAGCATGAAAGCAACAAGACTCCCGAGCTTTCGATCATGGTAACCAAGGGTACGCTGGACTGGGCCTACCCGACCTTTATCATTGCCTCAACGGCGGCTGCCCTGGGCTGGAAAGTCACGCTGTTCTTCACATTCTACGGCCTCAGCCTGCTGCGGAAAGAGCTCGATCCGAAGATCAGTCCGCTGGGCAACCCGGCGATGCCGATGAAAATGCCTTTCGGGCCTGAATGGTTCAAGAACGTCGATTGGAATATCCCCAATCTGGTGATGGCTGGAATCCCGGGTTTCGAAAACGTGGCTACCGGACTGATGAAACAGACCATTAAAAATAATGGCATTGCGTCGATTCCTGAACTTCGGGATGTCTGTGTGGAATCCGAGGTCAATATGATCGCCTGTCAGATGACGGTGGACCTGTTTGGTATGGACAAGGCTGACTTCATTGATGGGATCACAGAGTGGGCCGGTGCGGCGACTTATTTGGACAATGCGCAGACATCAACGGTCAATCTTTTTATCTAGCTGTGCGATATTGGGATGATATTTAATGTTTCAGCAACATAGCCGAAATGTAACAACAAAGTTCGGCATCCTTCATCATGCCGTGAAAGTAGTTTACACTTCTCCTTGTCATCCCGAGGGAAGAGAGGTACAAACGACGAGGGATCTTGCCGCACAGAGCATAAAGATCTCTCCTTCGTCGAGATGACAAACTGTAAGCTTGTCATGAAGGATGCCCAAAGTTCACGGTTGTTCAGTTAATCCATTTGCTTGAGGATGATCAGTTCAGTTCATCATCCGGCCAGTAACGCGAGCCTGTCAGTTT
>JAIVTC010000242.1:0-7380 GCA_048629055.1 Candidatus Bathyarchaeota archaeon | reverse complement strand
GACTGAGTTTTGCAAGAGGCTATTTCTGCCGGACTTACCCTGTAAATCTTCAGGCAATCGCTATTAAGCGTAAAAATAGGTTAAAATGTCAGGCCTTTAATTCTATAGCAGTTTAACTCCTCTTCATCTCCGTGACCAACTTAGCAAACTCCACAGTTCATCTGCAGGCTGATTCAGTCGAATGCAGCCGTGATGATCGCCTCCTGTTCGAGAATCTCTCCGTTGAAGTATCCGGTGGTGAGGCGCTGATCCTGGAGGGACGCAACGGCACCGGCAAGACCACGCTGCTGCGGATACTGTGCGGATTGCGCCGTCCGGACGAGGGCGAGGTGCGCTGGGGTGGCGTTCCGATCGAGGAGTGCGCTGTCGACTTTCATCGCCACATGGTCTATGTCGGCCATCTCGACGGCATCAAGCGCGAGTTGACTGCATTGGAGAACCTGCGTGTACTGCAGACGCTCAGCGGCAAGGGGCGTCTGAGCGTCGAAGAGGCGCTGGAAGCCGTCAAACTGGGCGGATTTGAAGATATCCCGGTGCATTTCCTCTCTGCGGGGCAGAAACGCCGCGCTGCGCTGGCGCGTTTGCTGGTGACCGATGCACGCCTGTGGGTATTGGACGAGCCTTTCACCTCGCTGGATGTGCACGGCATCGAGCTGGTCGAGAGTCTCATGGACACACATTTATCTGCCGCCGGCGCCCTGGTGATGACATCCCACCACCAGGTTCATCTCTCTGCAGGCGTTGTCAAGCGCCTGAATCTCTCGGAGAGCTAGGCGATGTCCGTATGGCAAGCATTTATTGAGCTGTTGAAGCGCGATCTGCGGCTGGCGATGCGCCGCCGCGCCGAGGTTGCCAATCCGCTGCTGTTTTTTGTGATGGTGATTGTGCTGTTCCCTCTTGGTGTCGGCGCCGAGCCGAATCTGCTGGAACGCATGTCCGCCGGCGTCGTGTGGGTGGCCGCTTTGCTGGCGGCGTTGTTGACGCTGGACAGTATTTTCCGCTCCGATTTTGAAGATGGCACCCTCGAGCAATTGCTGCTCAGCGCGCAGCCGCTGTCGGTCATGGTGCTGGCGAAGGTGGTTGCCCACTGGCTGGTGACCGGCCTGCCGCTGCTGCTGGTTGTGCCGCTGCTGGCGCTGCTGCTGGGGATGAAATCCGAGGCCATGGGAACCCTGATGCTCTCTCTGCTGCTGGGGACGCCGGTATTGAGTCTGATCGGCGCTATTGGGGTGGCATTAACTGTGGGATTACGCCGCGCCGGTGTGATATTGTCACTGTTGGTTTTACCGCTGTATGTGCCGGTGTTGATCTTCGGAGCCGCCGCGGTGGATGCCGCAGCTTCCGGGCTGCCGGTCGCCGGACAGCTCTATATTCTTGCAGCTTTCCTGGCGATGGCGTTGTCGCTGGCGCCGGTGGCTGCTGCTTCTGCATTACGTATCAGTCTGAGTTGATATGAACATATTCATGAGATGGTTTCACAAGATGGGATCACCGCCCTGGTTCTACCGGATCAGCGGCAAGATGCTGCCCTGGTTGATCGGGCTGTTCGCCATCACCCTGGTTTACGGCCTCTATGGCGGTCTGGTGCTGGCGCCTGCCGATTATCAGCAGGGTGACAGCTTTCGCATTATCTATGTGCATGTTCCGGCTGCATGGATGGCGATGTTCATCTATATCGTGATGGCCGTTGCTGCAGTGGTGCACCTGGTGTGGCGCATGAAGATGGCTGACGTGGTGCTCATCAGCAGCGCCCCGATCGGTGCTTCATTCGCCTTTATCGCGCTGGTGACAGGCTCTCTGTGGGGCAAACCGATGTGGGGAACCTGGTGGACCTGGGATGCGAGGCTGACATCGGAGCTGCTGCTGCTGTTCATCTACCTGGGGATCATTGCGCTGCACTCCGCAGTTGAGGACAGGCAGAGCGCCGGCCGTGCAACTGCGGTGCTGACGCTGGTCGGCGTGGTCAATATTCCGATTATTCACTATTCGGTGGTGTGGTGGAACACGCTGCACCAGGGAACGACGGTGATGAGACTGGATGGCCCGGCTATAGCCCCACAGATGTTATGGCCGCTGTTGTCGATGGCAATTGCGTTTAAACTCTATTACGTTATTGTGATGATGCTGCGGGCGCGTGGTGAAATACTGGCGCGTGAGACAAAAAGTCGCTGGGTGCGTGAACTGGTTGGTGGTGAGTGATGTCTGAGTTTTTTCATATGGGCGGTTATGCCTTGTATGTCTGGGGGTCTGTTGGAGTGACTGCAGTGGTGATGATCGCAAATGCAGTCGCTGCGATCTTGTACCACAGACGCGAATTATGTCGTATTTCACGTCGTTTGAGACGAGAGAGGAAAAGTGTATGAATCCCAAACGTAAACAACGCCTGATCCTGATTTCTGCCATGGTGATCGGGGTCGTGGTGGCGGTCAGCCTGATACTGCTGGCCTTGAACGAGAACATCAATCACTACTTTGACCCGACCCAGGTGGTCGCCGGTGAAGCGCCGCAAGATCACACCTTCCGCATCGGCGGCATGGTGGTCGATGGCAGCGTGCAGCGCGAGATAGGCGAGCTTCAAGTCCGTTTTGGATTGACTGACTACCAGAAGACGGTCACGGTCACCTATGACGGCATTCTTCCCGACCTGTTTCGTGAAGGGCAGGGTGTCGTTGCACTGGGTAAACTCAAAGACGGCGTCTTCGTTGCCGAAGAGGTGCTCGCCAAGCATGACGAGAACTACATGCCTCCCGAAGTGGCGGCATCACTGAAAAAAGATCCGCCGCAAACGGCGAATTAATCTGCTTTCGGGTCCTGACAGGCTCTGCGAAGTACTAAACACGGGAAAGCAGAAATAGATGTTTAACCACAGATGAACACAGATGCACACAGATATTTGTACATCTTTAAATCTGTGTTTATCTGTGTGAATCTGTGGTGAAATGTTTTTTGATGGGGCTTCCAACTCGTAGGGGGTATAAGCGACAGCGCATCCCACCATTTTCGGTGCAATGCGCAGAGCTTATTGACACCCTGCATCCATATCCGTAGATAAACGAAAAATCACGGTACATACTGACGAACCGGACAATATAAAAATTCCGTGTCGTCCGTGTGTTCCATGGTTTAAAAATGAAAATTGAAGTGAAATGAGACAATTATGATACCGGAAATTGGACATATCGCACTGATCCTTGCCCTCGGCATTGCAGTGATCCAGGCATTTTTTCCGCTTGCCGGAGCGCAGTTGGGAATCCGCTCCTGGGTGAGTGTCGCGCGTCCTGCAGCTAACTTGCAAATGCTGTTCATGCTGATCGCTTTCGGCTCTCTGGTCTACGCGTTTCTCGATTTCGATTTTTCCGTGAAGTATGTCGCCACCAACTCCAACAGCAAACTGCCGACGCTGTATCGCATCAGCGCTGTGTGGGGCGGCCACGAGGGATCGCTGCTGTTGTGGGCAACGATACTCGCGGTGTGGTCATTCGCAGTGAGCCTCTTCTCACGCAGCATCCCCGATGTGATGGTGGCGCGGGTTCTGGGAGTTCTTGGCCTGGTCAGCATTGGTTTCCTCGCGTTTACGCTGTTGACTTCAAATCCTTTCGAGCGCATCCCCATGCAGGCCGATGGGCGTGATCTCAACCCGCTGCTGCAAGACTTTGGTCTTGCGGTGCATCCGCCGATGCTCTACATGGGGTATGTCGGCCTGGTGGTGCCTTTTGCCTTCGCCATCGCCGCCATGCTGGGCGGACGGCTGGATGCCGCATGGGCCCGCTGGTCGCGTCCCTGGACCAATATCGCCTGGCTGTTCTTGACCATCGGCATCTCACTGGGCAGCTGGTGGGCCTATTACGAACTTGGCTGGGGCGGCTGGTGGTTCTGGGATCCGGTTGAAAATGCCTCCTTCATGCCGTGGCTGGTAGCGACTGCGCTGATGCATTCTCTGGCCGTGACCGAGAAACGCGGCGCCTTCAAGGCGTGGACCGTGCTGCTGGCGATCTTTGCCTTCTCGCTGAGCCTGCTGGGAACATTCCTGGTGCGTTCCGGTGTATTGACGTCGGTGCATGCTTTTGCCTCGGATCCGACGCGCGGAGTCTTTATCCTCGGCTTTCTGGCAGTTGTTATTGGTGGATCACTGGCGCTGTTCGCGGCGCGGGGAAAAAGCATCCGCAGTTATGTCTCCTTTGATCTGCTGTCGCGGGAGAGCGCGCTGCTGTTGAATAACGTCCTGCTGGTGGTCGTCACCTTCATGGTGCTGCTCGGCACAGTCTATCCGATCATTCACAACGCATTCGGCTGGGGCAACCTCTCGGTGGGCAAGCCCTATTTCGACCTCTTTTTTGTCATTCTGACCGTGCCTCTGGCGATCGGGCTGGGCGCCGGGCAGCTGCTGCGCTGGAAGAGGGACACTGTCGCAAACCTCTTCTCGAAGGTGCGTACAGCGATGATCGTCAGCGTCGTTGCCGGAGTCACCGCAGCTGCACTGTTGATGCCGGAGTTTTCATTCAGCGCAGCACTGGGCATCGGGCTCGGCGTGTGGATTGTCTGCACCACCGGCAAGGCGATACGCGAACAGTTGAAAGCTCGCTCTTTCACGTCAATTCCACGCGGTTTCTGGGGCATGGCATTCGGCCACATCGGCGTCGCCTTCTTCGCCGTGGGAATTACGCTCACCTCGGTCTACAGCATCGAGAAAGATATTCGCCTGGCGCCCGGAGAGAGTTATGAGCTGGGTGGCTTTAATTTTGCGTTTGACAAGGTTAATACGATTTTAGGGGCGAACTACAGCGGCAATCGCGGCACGATCACCATCACCAGGGGTGACTTCGAGACGGTTCTCTATCCTGAAAAACGCACCTACTTCTCCAGCAGCATGCCGATGACGGAGGCGGGCATCGATGCCGGCTTTACGCGTGATTTGTTTGTCGCCCTGGGTGAACCGCTGGGTGATGGCGCGTGGGCGGTGCGTTTGTATCACAAACCATTTATTCGCTGGATCTGGCTGGGAACCATCATCATGGCGCTGGGCGGTTTTCTGGCGGCGACAGACAAACGTTATTTGCGCATGGCCAGCCGGGCGCGCAGGCAGAGGCGTCAGGCTGCAGTTACAGTTGGAGCCACTGCATGAAATCGATGCGCTATATTCTGCCGCTGCTGCTCTTTATTGCGCTGCTGGCGCTGCTGCTGAAGGGGTTGGGGCAGGACCCCAAAGAGGTGCCTTCACCGCTGGTTGGCAAGCCTGCTCCGGCCTTTACCGCCCGGCAGCTGCATGTTCCTGAGAAGCAGTTCTCTGCAAGTGACATGAAGGGCAAAGTGTGGATACTGAATGTGTGGGCCTCCTGGTGCTTCTCCTGTCGCGCAGAGCATGCACTGGTGACGCGCATGGCAAGGGAGCATGGCATTATCGTGGTTGGCCTCAACTACAAAGATGAACCGGCCGACGCTAAAGCCTGGCTGCAGCAGTTCGGCAACCCTTATGTCACCAGCGTCATGGACCCGGAAGGGGATATTGGTATCGAGTATGGAGTTTACGGGGTTCCGGAATCCTTCATCATCGATAAATCCGGTGTGATTCGCCGTAAGGTGATCGGCCCGATCAACGACTCTCCTGACGAAAAACCACAGAATAGTGTCGATGAATTGCTCGCATTCTTGAGCAAGCTGGAGGCTGAATCATGAACAGAATGTCGTATCAATTGCCGCTGGCTCTGCTGCTGCTTATTTTAACGCTCCCGCTGTTTGCCGGGATCGAGACCTATACCTTCGAGACTCCCGAGCAGGAGCGGATATACCACAAGCTGACCGAGGAGTTGCGCTGCCTGGTGTGTCAGAATCAGAACATTGCAGGATCCAATGCCGATCTGGCAAAAGACTTGCGTAAAAAGGCCTATGAACAGGTCAGGCAGGGCAAGAGCGAAGATGAAGTGGTGGAGTGGATGGTCGACCGTTATGGTGACTTCGTCCTCTATCGCCCTCCCGTCAAGGCCACCACGCTGTTTTTGTGGGCGGGCCCTGTGATCTTTCTGCTGATTGCATTCGTGGTGTTGTGGCGAATTGGCCGGGCGCGACGCAATCAGCCATCCGAAGTAGAGCCTGTCGATGAGCAGAGCCTCGAACAGGCACGTCACATGCTGGAGAACAAGCTGGAGAATAAAGAGTCATGACAACTTTCTGGATAGTAACCGCCCTGATGCTGCTGGCGGCGTTGGCGGGACTTGCCTGGCCATTGCTGAAAAAAACAAGTGGCGTCGGGATTGACCGCAATCAGCAGAATCTTGAAATCGCCAGGGAGCGCCTGAGTGAACTTGAAGCCGAATACAAGGCGGCGGAAATCTCTGATGAAGAGTTTCAGCAGGTCAGAACAGAGGTGGAGAAGACCCTGGCTGACGAGTTGCAGAGTGAGGGTACGGAACAGAAATCCTCTGCGACAGCCGGCGCTCTGGGTGTAGCCGCCATCGGTGTGCTGCTGCCGGTTTTGACGCTGGGGCTCTATTTCGCTATCGGTTCGCCGCAACTGATCAACGGCGCCACGGCGCAGCAGCAGGTTGCAAGCGGCCACGGCGAGGCTGCGGGGCAGCAGTCTGTCGAGCAGATGGTGCAGGATCTTGCTGAACGCCTCAAGCAGGAGCCGGAAAATGCCGAGGGGTGGTTTTTACTTGGCCGCAGCCTCATGAGCATGAGTAAATACGATGACGCGGTCAAGGCGTTCGAAGTTGTCGACAAGCTGCAGCCGGACAACCCGCCGGTGATGCTGGCGCTCGCCAATGCCGTCGCCATGGCGCAGAATGGGAAAATCGGCGGCAGGCCGGAACACCTTGTCAACAGGGCGCTGGAGCTGGATCCAACCAGCACCACGGCGCTGTGGCTGGCCGGGATTGCTGCAGAAGAGCGCGGCGACTACAAGCTGGCGCTGCTGCATTGGGGTAAAGCCGAACCCACGCTGAAGCCTGCGGACCAACAGGAGCTGCGCACCAGAATGCAGGCGGCAGCGGCAAAAGCCGGCGTGAAGCTGGAGTTTGCACAGCCGCAGATGCAACCACAGCCACTGCCGCAAATAGCGTCACAGGCGAAACCACAGGCGCAACCACAGGCACAAACACAGTCACAGGCTCCGGGCAAGGCGGCAATCAAGGTCAAGGTGTCACTGGATCCTGCACTGGCCGGCAAACTTTCGCCCGAAGATACGGTTTTTGTTTTTGCCAAGGCCGTCAATGGACCGCCGATGCCGCTTGCCGCATCACGCCACAAGGTGAAGGAGCTGCCGCTGGAGGTGATCCTCGATGACAGTATGGCGATGACGCCGCAGTCGAAACTCTCATCCGCCAAACAGGTGAACATCAGCGCCAAGATCTCCGCGAGCGGAAATGCGACACCGCAGGGAAGTGA
>JAIVTC010000241.1:0-7627 GCA_048629055.1 Candidatus Bathyarchaeota archaeon | reverse complement strand
GGTATAACGACCAGGAAGCCGAGTCCCATGAGAAAAACAGAGGCGATGAAGAGGGGCAGAAACAGCAGGCCGTAAACCAGCAGAGGCCAGGCGTTCTTCAGGCAGGCGCTGAAGCTGAACTTCAATGCCTCAACGACCTGTTTGTTGTCAATGGCGATCAGCAGCGGGGCGAACCAGAAGGCCATCATCACCGGCAGAAGCAGCGCCATCAAGATTAACAGCAGAAGCAGGCCGGAGGTTTCATCAGCCATAATTGCCGCCTGCAACTCCTGCGGATCGCTAATATCCGAGCTGCCGCCGATATACATGGAAAACAGAATGCCGATCAACATGATGGCGACCAATGTGATGACGATATTGAAAGCGCCAAGCGTTATCAGGCGTCCGCTTTGCGGCAGTCTGAAGCCATCGAAGAGATGCGAGACAGTGAATGTCTCGCCACGCTCGATGGCCGCACAGCCCAGCATCATGCCGGCAACCAGGACCGGAAAGACGAGGTTGACCAGCATCGATGCCAGCGGGACCAGGGAGAGTAGCAGGCTGCCGCCAACCCAGATGATGGTAACGGCAATCCATGCGGAGGGAGCCTTCTTGAAATATTGCCATCCCATGAGAACCCAGGCGACAGCATGGGATGCAGGGACGCCGACCGGCTCCCGGAATTTTCCGGGAGTGTGGTCAGGAGCGGATTCCGGAGGAGGGACTTCGTAGAGTTCAGGTTCATTATTCATGTATTTGTCTGGCGCGTCTTTCAAAATTCTATGCAGGGAGCAGGGTTGGGTTCTTCCTTTCAGGGCTGTCTAAAACAGGGATGTTTTAGCAGAGCTTACAGGGACGTATTCACGCGTCCCTGTAAGGAAGAGCCCGACCGTACGAGATCACTATGAGAAGTTATGGCGATTTCTGATTTTCAAAGTTAATTATCGTGGCAGGTCGGTAAACCCCATCAGGTACTGATCCACGGAGCGGGCGCACTGGCGTCCTTCGCGGATGGCCCACACCACCAGCGACTGGCCGCGGCGCATATCTCCGGCGGCGAAGAGCTTGTCGACAGAGGTATAGTAGGCTTTGCCGCCTTCGGTTTCACCTTTGACGTTACCTCGCCCATCCTTGTCGACGCCAAGCTGTTCGAGCATGCCTTCTTGCACCGGATGCAGAAAACCCATCGCCAGGGTGACGATATCGGCGCGCAGATCGAATTCCGAGCCTTCCACTTCACTCATCTGCCAGGCGCCGCTGTCATCCTTGTCCCACTCGACCTTGACGCATTCGACACCCTTGAGATTGCCGTTGCCGTCATCGACAAAGTTTTTGGTCGCCACCGACCACATGCGTGCGCAGCCCTCCTCCTGGGAGGTGGATGTGCGCATCTTGTTGGGCCAGTCCGGCCATGTCATCCCCTTGTTCTCATGCTCGGGGGGCTGCGGCAGGATCTCGATCTGGGTGACGGAAGCCGCACCGTGACGGGTCGATGTGCCGATGCAGTCGGAGCCGGTATCACCGCCGCCGATGACGACGACATGTTTCCCCTTTGCCGAGATGACCTGATCCCGGCCATGGATGCCCTGCACCCACTTGGTGTTGGCCTTGAGAAAATCCATCGCAAAGTAGATGCCGTCGAGATCGCGGCCCGGCACTTCGAGGTCACGCGGCTGCTCGGAACCTCCCGTCAGCACCACGGCGTCATACTCTTCCAGCAGTTGTGAGGCGGGGATGTCTACGCCGATATGGGTGTTGGTCTTGAAATCGACCCCCTCCGCCTGCATCTGCTGCTCGCGTCTCTCCAGCAGGCTCTTGTCGAGTTTGTAGTCCGGGATGCCGAAGCGCATCAGTCCGCCGATGCGAGGCTCCTTTTCGAACAGCACCACATCATGACCGGCGCGCGCCAGTTGCTGTGCGCAGGCCATGCCGGCAGGACCCGAGCCGACGACAGCTACTTTTTTGCCGCTCTTGTGTTCGGCAATCTCGGCTTTGATCCACCCCTGTTCCCACCCCTTGTCGACAATGGCGCACTCGATGGTCTTGATCGTGACCGGCATATCCTGGATGTTCAGTGTGCAGGACTCCTGGCAGGGCGCCGGGCAGATGCGTCCGGTCACTTCAGGGAAGTTGTTGGTGCTGTGCAGCACATCCAGGGCTTCACGCCACAGGCCATGATAGACCAGGTCGTTCCAGTCGGGGATAAGGTTGTTGACCGGGCAGCCCTGGTGGCAGAATGGAATGCCGCAATCCATGCAGCGCGCACCCTGGGTGCTGAGTTCACTCTCTTCGAGTGGAATCACGAACTCATGGAAGTTCTGCAAGCGCTCTGCGACCGGCGCGTAATGGCGATCCAGACGCTCGAATTCCATAAAACCTGTTGGTTTTCCCATTGTTTTACCCCTTATGCTGCCGTTTTCTGTGCTTTCAGTGCCTTTAATGCACGACGGTAATCCACCGGCATCACCTTGGTGAACTTCGGCAGAGTGTCGTTCCAGTTATCCAGGATGCGTTTGGCGACATCGGAACCGGTATATTGAAGATGTTTTTCGATCAGCGCTTTGAGACGCGTCTCATCGGCGCAGGTCATGTCGCTGAGATCCGCATTGGCGCCGTCATGTCGGATAGTTTCCAGTTCGACCATCTCCATGTTGCAGCGCTCAGTGAAGCCGCCGCTCTCATCCAGCACATAGGCGATGCCGCCGGACATGCCGGCTGCAAAGTTGCGTCCGGTGGAGCCGAGACAGACCACGATGCCGCCGGTCATATATTCACAGCCATGATCGCCGACGCCTTCGATGACGGCGGTGGCGCCGGAGTTGCGCACGGCAAAACGCTCGCCGCCGACGCCGTTGAAATAGCATTCGCCGCTGATGGCGCCAAACAGCACGGTATTGCCGACGATGATGTTCTCTTCCGCCTTGCCGATTTTGGATTCGGCGGGCGGGTAGATAATCAGCTTGCCGCCCGAGAGTCCCTTGCCGACGTAGTCGTTGCCTTCGCCTGCAAGCTCGATCGTGACACCCCTGGCGAGCCATGCGCCGAGTGACTGTCCGGCCGTGCCTTTCGCCTTGATGCTGATGCAGTCTTCAGGCAGTCCGGCATTGCCGTATTTTTCGGCAACCCTGCCGGAGAGCATGGCGCCGAAAGTGCGGTTGAAGTTGTGGATATCGATAGTGATAGCGACTTTTTCGCCATGCTCGAGCGCAGCGGCGGCGAGTTCGATCAAGGTATTGTCGAGCGCTTCGGCGAGGCCGTGATCCTGCAATTCGTTCTGGTAGATGTCTTTGGGAGACTCGGCTTTGGGCTTGGCCAGCAGGCGTGAGTAGTCGAGTCCCTTCGCTTTCCAGTGATCGATGCATGCGCGCATGTTGAGGCGGTCGGACTGGCCGATCATCTCGTTGATGGTGCGAAAGCCGAGTTTGGACATCAGCTGACGCATCTCTTCAGCAATAAAGAAGAAGTAGTTGATGACGTGTTCCGGCTTTCCGGTGAAGCGCTTGCGCAGCTCAGGATCCTGGGTGGCAACGCCGACCGGGCAGGTATTGAGATGGCATTTGCGCATCATGATGCAGCCCTCGACGATCAACGGCGCCGTGGCAAAGCCGAAATTGTCCGCTCCCAGCAGTGCGGCAATGACGACATCGCGCCCGGTGCGCAATCCACCGTCTGTCTGCACGCTGATGCGGCTGCGCAGTTTGTTCAACACCAGTGTCTGGTGTGTCTCTGCGAGGCCAATCTCCCATGGGGAGCCGGCATGCTTGATCGAGGTGATCGGTGATGCGCCGGTGCCGCCATCGTAACCGGCGATGATGACATGGTCTGCATGCGCCTTGGAGACGCCAGCGGCGACGGTGCCGACGCCGACCTCGGAGACCAGCTTGACGGAGATATCCGCAGCCGGATTGACGTTTTTGAGATCATGAATCAGCTGCGCCAGATCCTCGATCGAATAGATGTCGTGGTGCGGCGGCGGTGAAATCAGGCCGACGCCCTCGGTGGAGTGGCGCACCCGCGCAATTTGATCATTGACCTTGTGCCCGGGCAGTTGACCACCCTCGCCGGGCTTGGCGCCCTGCGCCATCTTGATCTGGATCATATCGGCGTTGACCAGATACTCGGTAGTGACGCCAAAGCGCCCCGAGGCAACCTGCTTGATGGCGGAGCGCTCCGGGTTCATGGAACCGTCCGCCAGCGGCTTGAAGCGATCGGGCTCTTCACCCCCCTCGCCGGTATTGGATTTGCCGCCGATGGCGTTCATCGCAACCGCCAGGGTGGAGTGCGCCTCGTAAGAGATCGAGCCGAAGGACATGGCGCCGGTGGAGAAGCGTTTGACGATCTCCTTTGCCGTTTCGACCTCGTCCAGCGGAATCGGGTTGTCCGCAAATTTAAACTCCATCAGACCGCGCAGGGTCAGCAGATCCCTGTTCTGCTCATCGACCAGGCGCGAGAACTCGGAAAAAGTCTGTGCATTGTTGCTGCGGGTTGCATGCTGCAGTTTGCTGATGGTTTCGGGCGTCCACACATGCTGTTCGCCGCGTACGCGGTACTCATAGTCGCCGCCGACATCGAGATGCTTGCGATAGATCTGCTTGTCGCCAAAAGCATCACTGTGCCAGCGATGGCTCTCTGCAGCAACCTCGTTGAGGCCAATACCCTCGATCATCGAGGCGGTGCCGGCAAAGTAGGCATCGATAAACGCTGTTGAGAGGCCGACTGCATCGAAGATCTGCGCACCGCAGTAGGATTGATAGGTTGAGATGCCCATTTTGGACATCACCTTTTTGAGACCCTTGCCGACAGCCTTGATGTAGTGCTGCTGCGCCATGTCGCGCTCCATTTTGGGGGAGATGAGCGACAGTGACGCATCGATGGTCTCGAATGCCAGCCAGGGGTTGATCGCCTCGGCGCCATAACCGGCAAGCGTGGCGAAATGGTGAATCTCCAGCGCGGCGCCGGTCTCGATGACCAGCCCGGTTTCGGTGCGCAGTCCCTTGTCGATCAGGTGGTGATGCACGGCGGATGTGGCCAGCAGCGCAGGTATGGCAATGCGTTGCGCCGAAACATCCCTGTCAGAGAGGATCAGGATATTGTATTTTCCCAGCACCTCCAGTTCGGCAAGTTCGCACAGTGCATCGAGTGCGCCTTTGAGACCATCAGGGCCCTGCATGGCGTCGTATGTGATATCCAGGGTTTTGGTGCGAAAGGCATCACCGGCAATGTCATTGATGTGGCGTATGCGCCCGAGATCTTCGTTGGTCAATACCGGCTGGCAAGCTTCGAGGCGCATGTTTGAGCAGTCGTTGCTCTCTCCCAGCAGATTCGGACGCGGGCCGATCAGCGTCACCAGCGACATCACGATCTCCTCGCGGATCGGGTCGATCGGCGGGTTGGTCACCTGGGCAAAGTTCTGTTTGAAATAGTTGGAGAGATGCCGCGCGCGGCCGGAGAGTACAGCCGGTGGATTGTCTGCACCCATGGAGGCAGTACCCTCCATGCCGTGTTTAACCATTGGCGTCAGCAGAAACTTGATGTCCTCCTGTGTATAACCAAAGGCCTGTTGTGCATCCAGCATGGCGCCATCTTGCAGTCGCGCAGGTGTGGATTCCGTGCAATCAAGCTCATTGAGCTTCAACTGTGTCTTGTCCAGCCACTGCTGGTAGGGGTAGGCTTCCGCCAGCTCTTTTTTGAGCTCCTCGTCATCGATGATGCGCCCCTCCCCGGTATCGATGAGGAACATCTTGCCGGGCTGCAGACGCCACTTTTTGACAATCTTCTCTTCCGGGGTATCGAGCACGCCCATCTCTGACGCCATGATCACCATGTCGTCATCGGTTATCAGGTAGCGCGCCGGGCGCAGGCCGTTGCGGTCAAGGGTGGCGCCAATCTGGCGGCCGTCGGTGAAGGCGACTGCCGCAGGCCCGTCCCATGGCTCCATCAGTGCGGCATGATATTCGTAGAAGGCGCGGCGGGAATCATCCATCAGGTTGTTGCCTGACCATGCCTCCGGAATCAGCATCATCATCGCGTGAGTCAGGCTGTAGCCGCCGGCGACAAGCAGTTCCAGGGCGTTGTCAAAGCAGGCTGAATCAGACTGGCCTTCGGGGATCAGAGGCCATACCTTGTGCAGGTCTTCACCCAGAATCTTTGACGCCATGGAGTGGCGACGCGCAGCCATCCAGTTGACGTTGCCGCGCAGGGTGTTGATCTCGCCGTTATGCGCGATCATGCGGAACGGATGCGCCAGATCCCAGGTGGGGAAAGTGTTGGTCGAGAAGCGCTGATGCACCAGCACCAGTGCGGAGACCAGGCGTTCGTCACCCAGGTCCGGGTAGTAGTTGCCGAGCTGTTTGGCCAGCAGCAGTCCCTTGTAGACAAGCGTGCGGCTGGACATCGAGGGGATGTAGAAGTTTTTTGAGCCATCCAGCTGCTGTTCTCTGACACGGATGCCGATCAGTTTGTGCAGCACAAAGAGTTTGCGTTCGAGATCATCCTGGTTGTAGCAGTCTTTGCCGCAGCTGATGAACAGCTGGCGGATAAGCGGCTCGCACGGCAGGACGCTTTCACCAAGGACGCTGCTGTCGACAGGCACGGTGCGCCAGCCCAGCAGTTGCTGACCCTCTTCGGCGATGACATTGGCGATCACAACTTCAATCGCTTTACGCTGGCTTTCATCCATAGGCAGAAACAGCATGCCGACGCCATAATTTCCTGCAGGAGGGAGTTCAAACTCCACCTCGGCGCGGAAAAAGGCATCGGGAATCTGCATCAGCAACCCTGCGCCGTCCCCTGCTTTGGGGTCAGCGCCGACGGCGCCACGATGCTCGATGCGTTTAAGAATCGTCAATCCCTGCTGGATAATGTCATGACTTTTCTCTCCCTTGATGTGGGCAACAAAGCCAACACCGCAGGCATCATGTTCATTAACCGGATCGTAGAGTCCCTGTTTGGGAGGAAGAGAGCCGTGGTTCATTACAAATCTCGTTATACTATGTCTATCAAATATAGTGGTGCTTGCAAAACCCCGTCATTCCAGCATGCTTTTAGCCGGAATGACGCAAGTACCTAGTATCTATATTTAACTAATTCTGTCATCGTCAGATTCGTTTCAAACATCGATTAAAATGCAGGAAAATGGCGAAGAAAAGGCCGCACAGTATAGCAGGATTCCGCTTTTTTTGGCCGCTTTCATTTTTCATGCGCGTAGCGTAATCTGAGCTGCACTATCCTATCTATTACATCTCCGAGTAGAGAGTTTTGATGAAGTTGACAAGCCGCCATCTGCTGTTGGGCGTGACCGGCGGGATTGCCGCCTACAAGGCGGCTGAATTCGCCCGTCTGCTGGTGAAGGCGGGCGCAGAGGTGCAGGTGGTGATGACGCAAGCCGCCACGCGCTTCGTTGCGCCTCTCACCTTTGAGGCGCTGACAGGCAGAGCTGTGCGTACAGATCTGTTTGACTCTGCGCATGAGGCGGCCATGGGGCATATCGAGTTGGCCCGCTGGGCTGACCTGGTGGTGGTGGTTCCTGCAACAGCGGATTTTATTGCACGCCTGGCCGGGGGCAGGGCGGATGACCTGCTGACAACCTTGTGCGTGGCAACCAAAGCGCCTGTTGCCGTGGCGCCGGCGATGAATCAGCAGATGTGGG
>JAIVTC010000240.1:0-12775 GCA_048629055.1 Candidatus Bathyarchaeota archaeon | reverse complement strand
CCAGATCGTAGGTGCCATGCCAATGGGTATAGTCAGGCGCCATCATGGATGCTCCCATACGTGCGCGGCGACCCTCGTGATGCCACAGCTCGAACCAGATCCAGTCCAGCTTGTTGCTGAATTTGGCGGGCTTGAGCAGGGACTTGGCTGCTCCATACAGCTCTTTTCCAGGCTTGCCAAACTTCTCATTATACAAGGCGATCATACCGTCATACTGAATATAGAATGATTCGATATACTCCTCACTGTGGCAGGCGGAACAGACATCTTTCATACTGTCACGGCGATCTTCCCAGCCGATTGCAGCGGAAGGAGAACCCATTTTCTTGTCAGTGACTTCCGGACGTACTGATAGAGGCGGCCTGTTGTTCCAGGAGATGCGCAAACCGACGTTATGGTTGACATCCTGTTTCCGTGTTGCGCTCATATGGCATGTCGCACAGGTGGGACCGGAGAAATAATCCTCACCGGGAATCCACTTGGGATTATCCAAGTTCATGTCGTCCTTATGGGCGGCATACTGGATGCCATGCTTGGACTCTTCATAGATCTCTTTTTGCGGATGGTCGGGGCCAAGATGGCATTTGCCGCAGGTATCAGGTTCACGCGCCTGGGCAACGGAGAACTGGTGACGGGCGTGACATGCGGTACAGGCGCCCTCGGAACCATCAGGGTTGATGCGTCCGATACCGGTATTCGGCCAGGTTGCAGGATCGAGTTGCCCGTCTTCGAGCACCTTCACCTGTGAGCCGTGACACTGCCAGCAACCGTTGACTGCCGCTGCAGAATTGCCTTCGGGGAAACCTTCTGTTATCAGGGCGCTATTGCCTTCGACGACTTCCGCCAGCAGGTTGTCCAGTGAAGCCATGATGCGTCCTGCCTTGACGTGATGCGACTCGCTGTTCTGCTTCACCTCTTTTTCGTGGCAGTTTTCACAGTCTTTTGGCGAAACAATAATGGAGATGCTCTTTTTGACTTTTTCGTCATCATGAATATAGGCATCGACATCGTCATCATTAGCCATGTGGCACTCATAACAACCCACTTTGGCACGATAGTGCTTGCTGGCGCCCCATTGCTGGGTAATTCCAGGGTTGTTTTTCTTATGACATTTAACACACTGTTTTGTCTCTTCGCTCATCTCTTTTGGTGGCGCATCGACTGAAGCCAGCACCGGATTTGCGCCGAACAGCAGAAATGCAGCGAGTGTTATCAAGCTTTTCATCGCTTAATCTCCTGATTTAATTATGGTTATAACCTCACTCCAACTCATGCTGCACAACATGCATTGTCAGAACTGCGGCTCCGTACAGAACAATAAACAGATGATTTCCAAAGAAAAAACAGCCAATCCAAGCGCCGTTTCATACCATCCAGTATCGCCCCTCGTTGTCGAAGGATAACGTATTACCCGACATGAGTATTTAACATAGATTGATTTTTCTCAAAATGTTAGTAAAAATTACGCCCTGAAAGCATAAACTACCGTTTTATTGATTTAAATCAACTAAACTGGCTGTTACAAAAAACCTGAGAAACTTAAGATAGTCCCATCCAGTTGTTTTGAGAATCAGACGGATGGCAACTCCACAACCAAATGAGTTCAGCATCTTAATGAATAAAAAACCCAATTTGCAGCAGTGCGCTGATCCGCAGACCCAGTGCATCACCTGCCCGATTCGAAAAATGGCGCTGTTTCGCGGTGTTCCCGAAGAGGAACTCGGCTGGACGCAGGAGTTTCGTGATGCACAATATCTACTGCCCGCAAGAGAGACTCTCTACCGTGAGGGCGATATTGCGCACTCGATCTATACCCTCTTCGATGGATGGGTGATTCTTTTCAAGATCCTCGACAACGGCAAACGCCAGATCCTGCGCTTTATACTTCCCGGCGATTTCTTCGGCTTTCAGGTCAATGGAACAGGAGCAGGCGCCGGATACACGCACGGTTCACAAGCCCTGATGGGAAGCGTGCTGTGCGCATTTCCACGCACCCGCCTGCGCTCGATGATGGAGAAACAGCCGCAACTGGCAATCGGGCTTGCCGAGATGGGCATGCATGACATGACCCTGTGTCAGCACCACCTGATCGGCACCGGGCGTAAAAATGCCCGCGAAAGCATCGCTTTTCTATTGCTGGAACTCTTCTACAGGGTGCGCATGCAGATGCAGAACGGTTTCGATGAAGCCACTGATTCGATCATCTTCCCGCTCACCCAGGAGGATATAGGGGACGCTATCGGGCTGACTTCGGTGCATGTCAACCGCGTACTCAAGGAGATGGATAGAGGGGGAATGATCAAGTGCCAGAAGAAACGCCTCACAATTCTTGACGAAGAGGCGCTGATGGAGATCGGCCAGTTTAATCCCGGCATGATAGCGCCGAAGGAGCTTGTTTAAGACCGAGTTGGTCAGCGCATTGTCATTTCGACCGCAGGGAGAAATCCTGGTGGGACGCGCTCCGCTCCGCTTATGCCACCCTACGAAATTGATTTTTCCCACAGATTTTCTTCATTTCTAAATCTGTGTTTATCTGTGTGCATCTGTGGTTAAAAAACCTTACAACTCCAGAACAGCATCCATCTCCACACCGGCATCTTTCGGCAGTGCAGCGACGCCAATGGCTGCGCGCGCCGGGTAGGGCTCTTCAAAATAGTCCGCCATCACCTCGTTAACCAGCGGAAAATTGTCCAGGTCGGTGAGAAAAACATTCAGCTTGGCAACATCAGCCAGCGAACCTCCGGCAGCTTCCGCCACCGCCTGCAGATTGTCAAACACACGCATGATCTGCGCCCGCATATCTCCCTGCACCATCTCCATGCTTTCCGGCACGAGCGGTATCTGTCCCGAGAGATAGACCGTGGTGTTCACCTTCACAGCCTGCGAATAAGTCCCAATCGCCTGCGGCGCCTTGTCAGTCTGAATAATTTCTCTGTTCATAAACGTGTTTCCTTTGATGGATCAGGTTCGTATCATCTCAATAACACCGTACTCGGTAGCAGGGTTGGGGTTTGCCTTTCAGGGCTGTATAAAACAGGGATGTTTTATCAGAGCGTACATGGAGGTATTCACAGCGGCGCTGAAAGGCAAGTCCCGGCCCTGCGTATAGGGCATTATTCGATCATCGCCTGCGCAACATCGATGGCTGCGACGAGGCTGCCGATCTCCGCCCTGCCGGTACCGGCAAGATCCAGCGCAGTGCCATGATCGACCGAGGTGCGCACCAGCGGCAGTCCGAGCGTGATATTCACCGCCCGGCCGAATCCCACGTGCTTCAATACCGGCAATCCCTGGTCATGATACATAGCGACAACGGCGTCGGCATGCTGCAGATAACGGGGGGTAAACAGGGTGTCGGCCGGCAGCGGTCCCAGACTGGAAACGCCCTCTTCCCGCAGGGCCTCCAGCGCAGGCGCTATGATCTCCAACTCCTCTGAACCCAGGTGACCACCTTCACCGGCATGCGGATTGAGTCCGCATACCAGAATTTCAGGGGAGTCGATGCCAAAGCGGCTCTGCAACTCCCGATGCAGGATACGCATCACCTTTTTAATGAGATCACTGCTGATCGCAGCAGGAACCTCCGCGAGCGGCAGATGGGTGGTCATCAACGCAACCCGCAATCCCTCACAAGCCAGCATCATGACCGGATAACCGCCTGTCTGCGCCGCAATGTATTCGGTATGGCCGCTGAAGGAAAAGCCGCCATCATTGATCACGCCTTTATGCACCGGGTTGGTCACCATGGCGGCAAAATCTCCGCTGAGACAGCCTTTCACAGCGATATCCAGGGTTTCCAGCACCATAGCGCTGTTCACAACATTGAGTTTTCCACAAACCACTTCGCCGGGAAATGTGACTGGCAGCAGATTCATGACGCCGGATTGATGCACCATGCTGCTGCCTGCAGCATCAAGAAGATGCAGGGAGAGCGGCAGATCCAGCAGCCGTGCCCTGTGTGTGAGCACATCAGGATCACCTATAAACAGCAGTTCACCATGCTGTTGCTGTATCAATTGTATGCAGAGATCCGGGCCAATGCCTGCCGGCTCCCCGCATGTCACTGCAATGCGTCGACTCACTCAGGATCCAGATATTTTTCAACATAGGCCTGCTGGCGCAACCTGCGCGTCAGCAAGGCAACATTCTCTTCGATTTTGCGTTGCTGGATTTTTTCACGCGCTGCATCACGCGCTGCTGTATCTGCGCCTTGATGCTTACGCCGCTCCAAAACTTTCAAGATATGCCAGCCGAACGGGGACTGAAAGGGCTGGCTGACCGTATTGACCGAGGTGCGATCCATGACACTCTGAAACTGTGGTGTGGCCACACCAGGAGACAACCAACCGAGGTCGCCGCCATTCAGCGCAGAGGCAGTATCATCAGAAAAGGCCCGGGCAATATCAGCAAAAGATTCGCCGGCATGGATACGCGAGCGAAACTCCTGCAGCTGCATTTTTGCAGCCTTGTTTGAACGCGTCTCTCCGGTGCGCAGCAGAATATGCCGCGAGCGTGTCTGCGTCACGGTTTTGGATTTTGCTGTCGATCCATGCAGCGCCAGATAATCATCGATCTCGGAATCTGTCACCTGAACCAGGCTGCTCAACATTTTTCGCTGAAAATTTCGCTGCAGCAACTGCTCGCCAATACTCTTACGCAAGGCGCCATAATCCTGTCCCTGTTTTTGCAAAACCTCCTTGAGAAAAGTAACCGTAATTTTATTCTGTGCTGCGATCATGGCTACGGCTTCATCGATCTCCGCTTCTGTCACCTTGACGCCGCTTTTTTTAACGGCAAGCTGTTGCGCCTTGTTCGAGATCAGCTTTTCCAGCACCTGATCTTCGTGCTGCTGTTTTGAAACACCGGCAGGCCTGGGAGTGCCACGCAATGCGCGATTGAGTTCCGACCGCAGAATCACATCATCATCAACGACAGCAACAATCTCATCAATCGGACGAGCCGCCTGCAGCGGCAGTGACATCATCAGCATAGCTGCAACTATCAATATTCGTGTTATGTTCATCTCAAAATTTTCCTAAAAGCTCAAAACGGTGTCATTGGTTTTAAGTTTTAGGTGTTAGGTTTTAAGTCTCCCGTAACATCTCAATAACTCCGTGCATTTCGCGGTCAGACGACCACGATTTAAAAGAAATATAATGCTGCTCTTGTTGCACGGACTTATTGAGAACTTACAGTCTCCCCACCTAAAACCTAAAACCTAAAACTTTCTAATAATACTCGAAACCATCATAACCGTAGACATTTTTCGACAATACGGAGTCTATTCCTCCTGAACCGATTCCACCAAGTCCTTTCAACTCCAACTGCAGATAAAAACCCAGGTCATTATCAAAACCGTTGTCAGAAATTCTCTGCTGCGCGACTGCCCGCAGACGCCAGCAACAGGAGTCATACTCAAAACCGGCAATTGTATCCAGAGACTTGTTATCAAGCAGTGAATACTGCCATCGCCCCACGGCGCTCAAATTTGTACTCAACGGCATACGAAATGACAAATCTGTAAATTCAGCAGGTTGTGAGCGATCTTTTCGGTACGCAACGCTGAGAAAGCGCTTCTTCGGATCGTCATGGTAGCTGAGGCGCAACAGGCTTTTGTCCACAAGCTCTTCATCCGGATCCCACTGCAACACAGCCTCTGTCGACCACAGATCAGTAATACGGGCATAGAGCTCGCCAACAAATGCCGAGGTATCCGGGCCTGTAATCTGATCGGGAAATGCTGCTGCACTACGCTCATCGATGTAGTAAATTTGTCCTAAACTTGCCCGCAACCACTCTTTTTGGCTGCTGTCGTCAATAAATCTGGTGGTCACAGCAGCTGCAATCTGATTGGCCCCGCCAATACGGTCAAATCCTGCGTAGCGATTCTCACGAAACAGGTTTGCAAAACTGAAATCAGCAAGCTTGGTGTCAAAAAGCGGAATATCTTCCTGGTCTTTAAAGGGCGTATAGAGGTAGAAGAGCCGGGGCTCAAGCGTCTGATGTCCGCCATGATCAAACCACTCTGCCTGGCGCTCATAAAAGAGTCCGGCATCGGCAGAGAAGGTATAGAGATTGCGTGTGATCGTCGAGGGATCGCCCGGGCTGACATTCTCCAGATTGTAGTCGGTATAGTGGCCGGTCAACATGCTTTTCACATGCCCCCAGGGTTTGATCCAGTCAACACCAACAGCAGGGCGTAGATGCAGACGCCCCCCGGTCACTGAATTGCTCCTCTCAAATCGCGTCATCTGGGCGTCCAGGCGGCTCACCAGGCCATAGCTGTGGACCTTGCGCCAGTTAAAATCCAGCTGCGGCAAACGCCGATATGGATCATCACTCTCATCATCGATCACCTGAAGATTTTCCACCAGCAGGTTAGCGCCCCAGTTCTCTTCATCATAACTGAGCCGCGCCGCCTGGGTCGCGTAACGGCTGCTCCTGAGCGCCAGACTACCGCTGAAATCATTGAGATAGTCGTTGTCAGAGACGTAGTTGTAATTGATATCCGCTTTCACATGCGCATTGAATTCTGACCGGTTTTTGAAGCTGATCACATAACGCGTCTGCTCACCCTGAGTATATTTGGGATCATGGAAAGCGATGTCAGTATAGAAATTTCCGCTGTGAATTGGGGTCAGATAGCGGAATTCCGCCCCCATCAGCGCCCCGCGTTCAGTGGTAATACGTGGAATCAACGTTACATCGTAATTGGGAGCGATATTGAAGTAATAGGGTATCGAGAAATCCACTCCGGTGCTTTCAGAGTAGCCGATTTTGGGAAGCAGAAAACCGCTCTTGCGGCTGTCGTCAAGCGGAAACGAGAAACCGGGAAGCGCGGGAAGCGTCATCCCTTTGAATGAAAGCCTGGCGCCTGTCGCCCTGCCGACGCCATTGTCTCTGTCGATATCGATGCTTTTCGCCGAGATGCGCCAGGCCTCATCCTCCGGCGGACATGTGCTGTAGGTGATGTCGTGCAGTGTGGAGACACCCTTCTCTTTGACGTTGGCGCTGCTGGCTTTGCCCTGGCCGCCAACTTCCAGGATGCGATAGCTGATTTTTTCCAAATCAGCCGTACGGCTGTTGAGATCGACTACCGCACTCTCCGCATCCACCTCGAAACCGGTTTGCCGCAAACTCACATTGCCTGTCGCCGTGGCCTGATTCAGCTTGCGTGAATAGCGAATCTCATCAGCAGCGACACTCTGTTGCGCATGTCTCAACTGTACATTGCCGCTGAAAATCAGCAACTCGTTTTTCATGAAGAGTTCACCGCTGTCTGCGACAATTTTAACTTTGTCAGTGAGATCATCCACCTCTTCAAAGACAACTGTCCTCGCCTGACAGGATGGCGTAATGCTCCCGGCAGAGGCAGTGGCTGCTGTCAATAACAACAGCGCAGACATGGTCAAAAGATGAAACTTTCTCACGCAACTGGTGTTCTCTATTAGAATGGCATGTCTACAACGACAAATACTCTGAGATACAGGATAATAAAGTATGTTCTGATTGATTCATAGAATCCCCTCATTGAGAGAGGAGCGCGGCACTCATTTTGCCCGGAGCAAAATTGAACGCGCCTTGTGCGACCCGAAGGGTAAATTACAAGGATGTAATTTATAATCTCATAATATCGCGCCAGGCACAGCACTCAAGAGATTGCTTCGTTCCTCGCAATGACGAATTAATCAGAGCTTCCCCAAATAAATAACTCATGCGCACAACGCTTCGAATTCTCTCCCTGATCACGATCATCGCCATCACCCTGTTCGCGGTGAAACTGCTGATCGCTTTGAAACCGCCTCCAAAAAACGAGACCAGAGAGGCACAGGTTACTCGTGTTCAAACAGTCATTGTATCAGCTAAAACACTGAAACCCACATTACAGTTGACCGGACGCCTGGAGCCGGCCCGGCGCGCCAATTTAGACTTTCAAATCCCCGGCGTCATCACCGCTGTAAAAATTGAGCCCGGAGAGCGCGTGGAGAAGGGAGAAGCGCTGCTTAGCATCGATGCGGCCGACTACCAGGATCGTCTGCGCGAGACGGAAGCGATGCTGCAGCAGGAGACAACCGGCATCGAGCGCGATCGCGAACTGCTGGCGCTGGCGAAACATAACGAACAACTCTCGCAAGCCGAGGTCGATCGGCTCAGCAAACTGGGCAGCAAACTCAGTTCACAGTCATCACTGGATACTGCTCAGCAGAAACTGACTCAACTGCGCGGTGAGCATCTGCGCCTCAAATATGCCCTCGATACCGCACAACAGCGCATCACCTTGAAAAGGACTGCGCGCGACAAAGCACAGCGCAATGTGGAAAGAACCACGTTGCGTGCTCCATTCGACGGACTCGTCAACCAGGTCAGTGTCGATCCCGGCGACTATGCAACAACATTGAGTGGTATGGCGGTGGAGATCATTGATGCACAACTCGAGGCGCGCTTCAATCTTCCTGCCTCCGTAGTCAAGGGGTTGCAGCCGGGAGCAACGATCATGGTCACTATCGATAGCAGGGAGTACCGTGGGAAACTGGTATCAATCCAGCCTGATCCTGATGCAACCACCGCCACCCATCCTGCACATATAATGGTTAGCGGGGAGGAGTTGATTCCCGGTCAGATAGCACTTGTCGAACTGCCGACAGCCGCAGCATCCAATGCAACAGTAGTGCCGGTTACCGCGCTGTTGAATGATGACGGCAATCATGCGCTGTTCGTTGTTCATCAGCACAAACTGGAACGACGTACTATCATTCCAGGCATACGCCATAATGGTTGGCAGCAGATCAGAGAGGGCGTCGAACCCGGAGAGATAATCGTTGCACGGGATGTCCACGCGCTCTCGGATGGAGAGCGCGTGGAAGCGGAGCAAATAGCTGAATGAATACTTCAACAGCTCCCGCTCACAATGTGATGAAGATGGCTGTCGGTAACCCGATCTGTGATCGTCTTCGGCCAGGGATGGCCGTAGCGAGCTTACATGGATGTATTCACAGCGTGTCACAGATCGGGTTGCTGGCAGCCAGCTGTCTAAGCTTATTCATAATTTGCAATCAATGATCGATTTCTCCATCCGTAATCCGCTGCTGGTCAACCTGTCGCTGCTGCTGGTGACACTGGTCGGGCTGCTCTCATGGGCGGCCATGCCGCAGGAGATGTTTCCCACCGTCCAGGAGGACAAGGTGCAGATCGTCACCCTTTACGAGGGTGCGGCTCCGGAGGAGGTGGAGCGCCAGGTGACCCTGCCGCTGGAAGAGGAGCTCGACGGACTGGCCGATGTCGATGTGATGACATCCACCAGCAGCGAGGGGATCTCCAAAATCCTGATCAAGCTCAAAAGCGGCGCCGATGTCGATGACTTTCTGCGCGATGCGCGAAACGCCATCGACAAGGTGATTCCGGACATTCCCAAAGAGGTCGACGAGCCTACCATGACGCGCCTGGAGAGCCGTTTTCCGGTGATCTCAATGAGCCTCTATGGCGATGTCTCGCGCGACTACCTCAATCAGCTTGCCGATGACACCCGCCGGGAGCTGGCGCAGTTAAAGGATGTCGCCTCGGTCGGTATCGCCGGAGACCGCGAATGGGAGCTGTGGGTCATCGTCGATCCGGCAAAACTGGCCGCCTATCACGTCACTCTTGAACAGATCGCACAGGCATTGCGCAGCAACCTGCGTGATCTTCCCGGCGGATCACTGCGCACCAGCGAGGGCGATATCCGTCTGCGAGGCATCGGCACAGCTCCACAGCAGCAGGCTATGGCAAAAATAGCGATCCGCAGCAACGACGAGGGCGGTGTGCTGCGCCTGGATGATATCGCCGACAGCGAACTGCGATTTGCCGAATCGGTCACGCTGGGACGCTTTATGGGCAAGCCCTCCGTCAATCTCACCATCAATAAAACCTCCGGCGGTTCGACCATCGAAGTTGCCAGGATGGTCAGGGAATATGCCGATGCATTGCAGCAGCGGCTCCCGGCCGGAGTTGGCTCCGGCTTCTTCAGCGACTTCTCAGTGTATGTCAAAAACCGTCTCAACACCGTGACCTCATCCGGCATTGTCGGTCTGACACTGGTGCTGCTGTCGCTCTATCTATTGCTGAATTTTCGCGTTGCCGGCATCACCGCACTGGGAATTCCAATCTCCTTTCTGACAGCGGTGATCTTCATCCACTATGCCGGCTACAGCATCAACATGGTGTCGCTGTTCGCCTTTCTGGTTGCCCTGGGCATCGTCGTCGATGACGCTATTATCGTGACCGAAAACATCTATCGTCATGTCGAGGAGGGTATGGAACCGCATCACGCTGCCAGCCAGGGCGCTAAAGAGGTTTTCTGGCCTGTGATCGCATCCACTGCACCCACCGTTGCCGCCTTCATGCCGATATTCGGCATCACCGGCACCATGGGCGCATTCATCGCGGTCATCCCTGCCGTGGTGATCGCCTCGCTGGCGGGATCACTGATCGAGGCATTCGGCATCCTGCCGTCGCATGCCGCAGAGTGGCTCAAGCCGGCATCAGCGCGCAAGGATCATCGCGCCGTGTGGAAGCGCATGAACCGGAACTATCTGAAACTGCTGCGCGCGGCTCTTCACTACCGCTACCACACTGCGTTGATCACCATCGGCATCCTTGCCATTGTGGTCACCATCGCTGTCACCCGCATTCCGTTTCTACTCTTTGGTCAAACCGATGTCGGGCAGTTTTTTATCAATATCGAAGCTCCTGTCACCTACACCCTGGATGAGTCATCCGCACTTGCAGAACAGCTGGAGAATATGCTGTTCGAACAACTCGACGAGGATGAACTCAACACCGTGCTGACCAATATCGGCGTTACCTTCATCGACTTCAACCGGGTCAAATTCGGCAATAATCAGATCCAGCTGATCGTGGATCTGAAAAAGAGAAAACCAATAGGGTTCATCGAAAACTATGTTTCACCTCTTGTCAGTCTCAAGTTCAACCGTGAAGGAAGCCGCGAGCGGCCAACCAACGAGATCATCAATGACATCCGTGAACGCATGCTGGAAATTCCCGGCATCAGCAAGCTCTCTATTCTGCGGCCCTCGGGCGGCCCCAAAGGCAAAGATATCGAAGTCGGCATCGCTGGAGAGCAGGTTGCCGTACTGCAGCAGCAGGCGCAGCAACTGACAGCACTGCTGAAGAAAATTCCCGGGGTCCACGATGTGCAGCATGATATGGAACCGGGAAAACTGGAGTATCGTTACCAGCTCAATGAACACGGCAGGCAGCTCGGTCTCTCCCAGGAGAATCTCGCAAACGCGCTGCGCACCGGCTTTCTCGGTCTGGAGGTAACGCAGGTCAACTGGCGCAGCAAACGCATTCCGGTGCGGCTAATCTATCCGCAATCGATCCGCCACAGCAATTTTCAGCTCGAGCAGTTGCCGATTACGCTTGAAGACGGTCGCACCATCTATCTTGGGGATGTCGCAAAGATCGAAAAAAGCCGCGGCTTTGACAGCATTCGCCGCCGTGATATGGAGCGCCTTGCCACTATAACCGCCGACGTTGACGCCAGCATCATCACACCTAACGAAGTGGTTGAGAAAATCGATACCGCATTCAGCGACCTCGAGGAAACCCTCCCCGGTTACAGACTGCTCTATCTCGGTTCCAAGAAAGAGGCCAATGAGTCGATGGAAGGCATGAAGAGGGCTGGAGTGATCGCGCTCTTCGTCATCTTCTTTATTCTTGCCGCACTCTTCAAGTCGGTGCTGGACCCATTCGTGGTGATGATCTCCATCCCCTTTGGCCTGATCGGGGTCATCATCGGCCACCTGCTGTTCGGCATCCACATCCAGTTTTTATCGATGATTGGTTTTCTGGCCCTCTCTGGCATTGTCGTCAATGACTCGCTGATCCTGGTCGACTTTGCCAAAAAACTGCGCAACAGGGGCATGAATCGCATGGACGCCATGGTCGAAGCGGGACGCTTGCGTATTCGCCCGATCATGCTCACCACCATCACCACTTTCCTGGGCATCTCGCCGCTGATCTTTTTTGCCACCGGTCAGACCGCCTTTCTGGCGCCCATGGCGATCAGCCTGGGTTTTGGGCTGCTGTTTGCCACCGGGTTGATCCTGGTCGCTCTGCCAAGTTTTTATATGATCGCCGATGATATGCGACAATTCAGCTTCGGAATTTTTCATAAGGCGCCTGGAAATGATTAAAATACATGGATTGCGCCGGATATGGCTTCGTATTCAAGGCGCGCCAAGGGGCGCATACATGCTGTATGTAACTCTTGGTGCAACGCAGAAGACGGAGGCATAGACAAGCAAGGCTTGTATTTTAATCTTTGCAAGACGCCTAACTATTCGCCACAGAGAAGAGTAATGCCTGAACGCCTCTCCCAGCTCAATCACTGGTTAACCAACGACTGCGGCATCAAAGGCTACAGCATCAAGCCGCTGTTCGGCGATGCCAGCTTTCGCCGCTATTTCCGTGTCACCCTGGCAGATGGCACCACCCGCATCGCCATGGATGCGCCGCCACCGCGCGAAGATTGCCGCCCTTTTGTCGATATCAGCAAACGCCTTGAAGTTGCCGGGGTGCATGTACCGCATATCCATGCTGAAAATTTGCAACTGGGTTTTCTGCTGCTCGAAGACCTTGGCGATACCCTCTATCTCGAAAAACTCAATGGTGAGACAGCGCCCAGGCTCTACGGCGACGCGCTTGGCGCTCTCTCAGCCATGCAGGCCTGTACAAAAACAGATGATCTGCCGTATTATGATGAGGCTCTGCTCCG
>JAIVTC010000239.1:0-10043 GCA_048629055.1 Candidatus Bathyarchaeota archaeon | reverse complement strand
CTCAACCGTGCTTCATTGCCTACAGTGACAAGGTCGTCTATCGCTTGCTCATCTTTGCAAAAGATGAATTCACTACCCGCGACGGCGACTCCCTTGATTACGACCGCAGCAGCGATCACTGGCTGCTGACTGCAGACGGCCGCGAGCACTATAAGATCCCGGACGCGGTAATTGTCGGCGGTTAATGCTCACATCAGTCAAGCCACCAGACCTCATCTGTTTGCATTTTTAACGCCGAAGGTGAATGTTTTCGCGTCGAAAAGGCCGGTCGTAAATCTGCGGTCTATGGCCCGTCGCCGACGGATGGCGAGAATGCACTGTTTTTTACCTGCACTTTTGATTCATCATGCAATTTTCAGCGTCTGAAAAAGGACTCCGACAAGCGCCAAAAATCAAGCAGCAGGGCTTCCGCTGGACATCATCAGCACAAACAACATCATCGGCGTTGCGCTAATTTGCAACCGCCGCATGAATCTCTATCTTCAATCGATTATTGACACTCCCTGTAGATCATTGATTGACAGGTTGCACAAATAGACCTGTCGAGGCGCTCATAGATGCTGTTGATAGCCGTCGTCTTTGTATCAAAGAAATGGTCGCTGCCAATCTGCTTGATGAAGCATGAGCGGGCTGCGAATTCATATACGGATGATTTGATGCCGACAAAATATAAACCGCCATTGTGTTCTGCGAGGCGCCTGTTTTCAGAAACCAGCCCCTCGGCGCCGGCAAGGTCGATCAGATTGATGCCGCTGGAGACGATCAAAATATGATAGATGCGCTCGTTTTCCACGATCTGGCTGATACGGTTTTGTATGTGGTTGATCGATCCGAAATAGATCGACATATCAATGCGGATAACCTTCAGCTGTGGACACTGTTTCACAGGTTTTTTGCGGATATTGATGAATTTTCCGCTATCGCTGTCGACAGAGAGTGTCGGGATATGCGGCGTCGACGTTTTTGCCAGAAACAGCACCAGCGACAACAATACACCAAGGTAGATCGCGAATTCCAGTTCAAGAAACAGCGTCGCAAAAAAGGTCGTGAGCAGTATTGCCGACTCGGATTTGCTCAATGTCAGTACCTGAACGATATGATGGAAATCGATCAAGTTGTAGGCAACCAGTAAAATGATACCGCCCATCGCAGCAATGGGGAGATAAGCCGTCAGAGGCGCAATCAGCAAGACGATGACCATGAGGAAGAGTGATGCAAAAATTGCCGACAGCGGAGTTCTCGCGCCGGCCTCATAGTTTATGCCGGAACGGGTAAAAGAGCCGGAACCAGCATAACAGGAGAAAAAGCTTCCTGCGATATTCGACATGCCCTGGCCGATAAACTCCTGGTTGGCATCGATTCTCTGGTTGGATCTGGTGGCCACGGAGCGACTGATGGAGACGGCTTCGATAAGACCCAGCAGCGCCACCGCAAAAGCTTCCGGCGCAAGCATCTTGATGGTTTCAAACGAGAAAACCGGTGAGGATAGAGGCGGCAGATGTGCCGGGATCTCACCCACCAGCTTGATGCCATCGGTATAATCCTTGAGCAGCAGCGCCAGCAGGCTGCCGACGACCATTCCCACCAGCAGATTCGGTGATCTGTGAGAAAAAAACTTGATGGCGAGCGCCGTTAGCAGGGTAGCAAGCGCAATGCCGACAAGATAGAGATTGATCTCGCCGAGTCCCTGATAGAGGTCCATCCAGGTGTGCATGAATGACTCCCCCTTGGGTACTTCGATGCCGCTGATATGCTTCATCTGGCTGGTGGCGATCAGGATTGCGGCGCCTGCGGTAAAGCCGATGACAACCGTATGAGAAACGAAGTTAACCAGTGCGCCAAGCCTTGCCAGTCCGAATGCCAATTGATAGACGCCGGCCAGAAAGGTCAGTGTCAGAGTTAAGGAGATAAATTCAGCACTGCCCGGTTCGGCATGGTGGCTGATGGCAGAAAAAACAACGATGGATATCGCTGTAGTCGGGCCGGATACCAGGTGAAAGGAGGAACCGAAAAGCGCGGCTATGATGGGCGTTACCATCGCCGTATACAAGCCGTACTGAGGCGGCAAACCCGCAATGGTCGCAAATGCAACGCCCTGGGGAAGAACGATGACAGCCCCGGTCAACCCTGCAATGATATCGGCTTTCAGCGTCTCCTTTGAGATCAAGCGAAACCATTTCATGAAGGGGAACAGGGCTATCAGGTTCATAGATTACTCACTGGATTTCAAATTGACTTCAGCCGGGTTGGCGGGCGGATATAGATTGCTCCTAAAAGTTGATCAACATATGCACATAGATACTGGCGACATATCCGAGGGCAATCACAGGCGTCCACTTCAGGTGGCTGAAAAAAGTGTATCTCCCTCTGGCTTGCCCCATCAGGGCAACACCGGCGGCTGAGCCGATTGACAACAGGCTGCCGCCAACACCGGCGGTCATAGTGACCAATAGCCACTGCTCGACGCCCATCTGCGGCTGCATGCTGAGTACAGCGAACATCACCGGTATATTGTCGACGATTGCTGATAATACCCCGACGGCAATATTGGCGCTGGTCGCACCCCATTGGGTATACATGAGATCAGAGGCCAGGGAGAGGTAACCCATAAAACCGAGACCGCCGACGCACAGCACCACGCCGTAGAAAAACAGCAGCGTGTCCCACTCGGCGCGGGCAATCTTGTTGAAGACATCAAACGCGACGACATCACCCATCTGACCGTCATGCTGCGCCTCGAGCGACTGTTGTTGCTCCTTTGCCAAGGTCTTCTTCAGATAGAAGCCCATCAATTGCAGATAGCCGAGTCCGGTCAGCATGCCGATCACGGGCGGCAGGCCAAGGAAGTTATGAAAACTGACGGCTGTTGCAATGGTCAGCAGAAACAGTACGATGATGCGTTTGGCACCGCGGCGCATGGGTACGGCTTCACCGCCGGCGGTCGGTTGCTCGTCCGGTACGGCAAAATGCATGATCGCGGCAGGGACGATGAAATTGACCAGAGAGGGCACAAAGAGCGCAAAAAACCCCCAGAATTCAACCATCCCTTTTTGCCACACCATCAGGGTGGTGATATCGCCAAAAGGACTGAATGCTCCGCCGGCATTGGCGCCGACCACGATATTGATACACGCAAGCGCCACAAATTTCTGGTTATCCCCGCCGACTGCAAGAACCACCGCGCACATCAACAGCGCAGTCGTCAGGTTGTCTGCGATCGGAGAGATGAAGAACGCCAGAAATCCTGTCAGCCAGAACAGCTGGCGGAAACCGAAGCCTTTCTGTATCAGCCAGGAGCGCAGCGCATCAAACACCTGCCGCTCCTCCATGGCATTGATATAGGTCATCGCGACCAGCAGGAACAGCATCAACTCTGAATATTCCAGCAGATTATGACGCACCGCATGTTCTGCCATCTCGGACATGCCGTGGCTCATATAGACAGCGCCGATCATGGCCCAGATGATGCCGGCGGCAATAATGACCGGTTTGGATTTGCGCAGATGGGTGAATTCTTCCGCCATCACCAGCAGGTAGGCGACCAGGAAGATGATGATGGCCGCGATGCCGACACCGCTTGCGGTCAGATCCAGGGGCTGATGAGCTGCTTCTTCCGCCAGCGCAAGACCGGGCAGCAAGAGCACAGCCAATACAACACAAGATAATTTATTGAATACCAGACTCATAATTATTCACTCTCAGAAAACAAGATTCATCATGCCGATCATGACGATCAGGAACAGGATGGTCATCACGCTGCCTGCGCGCAAAAAGTCTGGAACACGGTAGCCTCCCGGGCCCATGATCAGGGCATTGACCTGATGCGTAGGAATCAGGAAAGAGTTGGAGGTGGCGATGGCGACAGTCAACGCAAAGATAGCCGGGTCAGCGCCGACGCCCAGGGCGATATTGACCGCCAGGGGAACCAGCAGTACGGTGGCGCCGACATTCGACATCACCAGTGTAAAGAAGGTGGCAAGAATGGCAATTGAGAGTTGTATGACCCATATCGGCATGTCGCCGACAACAGCCAGGGTCTGATCCGCGATCCATTTTGCTGTACCCGTTTGCTCAACTGCCAACCCCAGAGGAATCAGGCTGGCGAGCAGGAAGACTGTTTTCCAGGAGACAGCTTCATAAGCTTCATCGATCTTGAGAACGCCGGAGAGAATCATGCCGATGGCGCCGGTCAACAAGGCGATAGAGAGACGAATATCAGTGAACAATACCAATGAGAGTGCGATTGCAAAGAAAATACCCGCCCATACGACTTTGTGTGGACGGGTCTCTTCGTGTGGATACTCCGTGGTGACGATGACGAAATTCGGATCACCCTCTAAGCGCGCCAGGGTCTCCCAGGTGGTATGTACAACCAGCGTATCGCCAGAATGGAAACACATGCTGCGGATATCCTCGCCTTCACGCATGGTTTCGCCATCACGGTGCAGCGCCACCATGGCGATGCCGTAGACCTTGCGCATCCATACATCGCGGGCGCTCTTGCCGATCAGCTTGGAACCTGGCGGGATTACCACTTCCGCAATGCCTGCCTGGGTGCTGGCCAATGCCTCTGAGAAGGTGCGCAGTTCATAACGTCTCTTCAGCCCGTATTTGTCAGTAAAGTGTTCCAGATCTTCGGGTTCGGCAACCACGCCCAACACCATGCCGGCGCGCAGTCCGGTATCACGGTCCAGTGCGCCCGGGCCGATGCGAGTCTCCTGACCGGATAATTTTGTGGCAATGACCCGGACGTGATACTTGGTTTCTACATCGTCGAGGTGTTTACCGATCAGTTCGCTCTCTTCCGGTATGACCAGTTCGAACAGTTCGTAATCGATGCCATAGACATCGTGGAAATATTTCATCGTCCCCGAACCACTGGTGCTGCTTTCGCTCTTGGTCGCAGGCAATACAAAACGTCCAGCAATGACGAAGTAGAGGATGCCGGTAACAACCAGGGCGATGCCGATGGGCGTTACTGAGAACAACCCCCAGGTCTCCATCTGTTGATCTGCCGGCAAGGCCGTATTGGATGTCAGGATCAAATCATTCAGCAGGATCAGCGGTGATGAGCCAACCATGGTGACCGTACCGCCAAGGATCGCGCAGAATCCCATCGGCATCAACAGACGGGACATCGATAGACCTGAGCGGGCCGAGATGCGTGAAACCACGGGCAAAAACAGAGCGGCGGCACCGACGTTTTGCATAAATGAAGAGATGAAGGCAACCGTGCTGGAGACGATCGGAATGATGCGTTTTTCCGAAGTGCCGCCAACGTTGAGGATAAAAGCGGCAACCTTGCTCATGATGCCGGTCTTGTCCAGCCCGGCGCCAATGATCATCACCGCGATGATCGATATCACCGCATTACTGGAAAAACCGATAAACAGCTGGTTGGGGTCCACCAGTCCCTTTTCCAGCCCCATGATCGGAGCAAACAGGCTGGTCAGTCCGAGCAACACCATGATGCTCATCGCAGCAATATCGACATCGACGACCTCAAAGGCGAAAAGATAGATGGTCAGCAGCAGGATGGCGCTCACCCAGGCGATCTCGATCGTCGGCTCCTCGTAAGCCAGAAACAGGGCCATCATGACAAAAATAGCAACGGATGCCAGCCGCTTCTTGATGCGTTCCTTGGTGGTGCTTTTCGTTTTTTCCTGTGTCATATGCTTGCCTTATGGTTTGATGTTGAATGTGGTTTCCCGGGTAGTATCTTCTTATCGTAACGTCTCAATAACTCCGTGCATGACAGTAATTCATAGGATGTGCTGAGTGAAACGAAGCGCATCGATTTGGCGCAGAATATTGATGCGCCTCGTGCCTCGTGCCTCGACACATCCTATGCCGAGTCGAGCACACGGGGTTATTGAGAAGTTTCTGCTTATCTATTTTTGCTGCTTCACACAAAGTGAATGGTAAATCAGAGTTCCGTTTCCAGCTTGCGAAGTTTTTCCAGAATCGCGTCATACTGCTGCCGGTGTTCCAGCATGCCGATATCACTCTTCAAGCTTCCTATCTCTGCAGCCAGGCTCTTGAGTCTGGCCTGTATGAGAGGGACCGCGCTGTGGCTGGCCTGGCGAATGGATGCACTGGCCATATCGAGTGCGTTGATAATATCCTGCTGCTCATGGGCATTTGCATGGCTGTTTGCCAGCGCCTGGATATCCTTTTTGATGATGGAAATTTGTTGACGAATACGCGGGATAGCGACTTTATCGGCTTCATCCAGATATGTGATTGTGTAGCTCAACTCTTTATTGGCGTTGTCACTATCATGATCGGCAAACAGATCGTGCTCGGCATAATTAAAATGCAGTTTGGCATTGAGCAGATATTTGATGGTTTTGTTTGCCGTCGATACATCACTCCAGCTTTTTGTCATATGCTGGATTTCATGTTCAACCAGAACGCTGCTGCGATGCCAGATTCGCGCTATTGCGCCCTCATGCTGATCTGACGGGTGACTGATTTTTTGCTGTAACTCCTGAATTTCCTGAACCAGTGCAGCGGCTTCATCCTTTGTTTTCGTGTTGTCACTCAGCCCGGGTTGCTGCAGCCACTTGCTGGCGGCGTTCAACTCCTTCTGCACCCTGTCGATATCGCCTTTGTTGAAATCCTCATGCGCCTGTTTGAGTTCCTGATGCGCCATCGCAAGGGGGTGGTTTGACTCGACAGAGACGGAATGGGGGGCAGATGCACTATTTTCTGAAACAGCCTGCCCGGAAACAAAAAAGAGTACGGCGAGAGAGGCAGCAAGCAAGCCTGATCCAATGAGGAATGCTTTCATTTTGAACTCCGGTTTTAATACGATGAAAATTGAGTAACCGAGATACTACAGGTGTGTATGTTAAGAGAATGTTAAGAGAAGGAAGCTTCGCTATTTCTCTTTGAAGTGAAGCTCTACAGAGGTTCCCTGATTTTTACGGCTTTGCACCTTAATCGTCCATGCATAACGCTGACAGATGCGTTTTACCAAAGAGAGCCCTATGCCGTGCCCCTCTTTCTCATGGCTGCTGTAATGTCGTTCGAACATCCGTCTGAGCTGGTCTTCGCCCATGCCGATGCCGGTATCTTCAATCACGACTGCATCCCTTTGGAGTCTGACCATGACATTGCCCTGATGGGTATAGCTGAAGGCATTTCGGACCAGGTTGGCGAGCACCACGTAGAGTAATACCCAGTCACATGAAATAGCGAGTGTCTGCTCGATCTCCAGGGAGAAAGTCACCGGCTTGTGATCCAGTAAGTAGCGGTGTTCATCAATCACCTGTTTCAGCACCTCGTCAACCTGGCAGAGTTTGACAGAGCTGCCTTTATCGGCTTCTTCACGGGCCAGAATCAACAATGCAGAAATCAAACGGCTCATCTGGTTGGTTGCACGATCGATGCGCTCCAGTGGTTTAAGCTGAGTCTCATCCAGGTTCCGGTTTGTCAGCAGGACCTCTTTGGCGCCTTCAATAACAGCCACAGGCGTACGCAGTTCATGGCTGATGTCTCCGGTAAAGGAACGCTCCCGCACGACGAAATCAGATAACAAACCGCGGTAGTGGTTCACTGCTCTGGCCAGTTCGCCAACCTCGTCATTCGCAAAATCTGCAGTATGCAGCGGTTGATTGATTTCCGAGCCAAGATCAGAGACCTGTTTTGCCAGTGAAGAGACCGGGGCAATCACTTTACGCGCCAGCCAGAAACCCAGTGCGGCGGACAGCAGCGTCATCAATAACACGCCCGAGAGTAAAAACCCCAGGTATTGTTGCTCACGATGCCTGATCTGCTCGTCATCGTAGAGCACGAGGAATTGCGTATGATTCTTTTCGCTGACAATGATATAAAACCCCTTGTCGTTGAGTGAGAGATGATGCGCTCCTACACTGAGATGATGCAACTCTTGAGGAATTGTCTTCCGGGTTTTTTCAGTGATGGCGTAGCCATGAATATGCACACTGGAGGGGGGAGTGGTATTTTCGTAGAGCGTATAGCGGTTGATGAAGCTCTCCATTTCAATGGATAGCGTTTCATCGATCAGGCGCTCTTCCATGCTAATGGTCCACCAATAGAGAATGACTCCCATGGCAAGACTAATGATTCCGCCAAAAAGCATGAAGGTAAAGGCGACACGGTGGCGGAGGCCTACTCTATGCGTCATCATGATCAGACAATTGGTATCCCTGGCCACGAATCGTATGCAGGAGTTTGTGTTTGTAGGGTTTGTCTATGCTGATACGCAGCATGTGCAGATGGGCGCGCAGGGCATCACTCCTGGGCGGGTTCTCCCCCCAGATATGACGTTCGATTTTTTCCCGTGACACAACACGCGGTGACAGCCGCATCAGGAATTCGAGGATTTTGAGGGGGATCGGCGGGAGTTCAATGCTGTTTCCGGCGCGTTTGAGATCAAGCGTAACCGGATTGAACTCCAGATCGCCAATGCGCAAAGGTTTCCGGGTGCTGGTGCCTGATCCGCGTCTTACCAGAGCCGCCAGGCGCACTTCCAGTTCCTGCAGCGCGAAAGGTTTGACCAGGTAATCGTCTGCGCCGCAATCGAAACCACCCAGTTTATCCTGCAGCGTATCGCGGGCTGTCAGTATCAGAATTGGCAACTCATTCCCGCCTTCACGCAAGCGGGCACACACCTCCATGCCATCCATATCCGGCAGCGTGAGATCAAGAATAATCACGTCATAGGAGTTGCGATTAGCGAACTCAATACCGCTGCGTCCATCATAGGAGACATCCGGTACATGCCCCCTCGCCTCGAAATAATCATAGAGATTCGCAACAAGATCAGGGTTGTCTTCGATAACGAGGATATACATGCATACAGTCTATCAGCTTGATATTGCGAGATCGAACTTGCATAAGTAATAAGAGCTGAGACGATTTCAGACCTGGTGGAAAGCCACACCTTTCTGAATAGTAATGGTGCAAGCTATGCGAAAAGGATTCAATTGAAGAATGCCGGAACTCTTGAGCCTCTTGCGAAATTCAAAAACTCGTAAATAGTGAATTTTGTCATCTCGAACGAATGTAAGAGATCTTCTCGATCAACTTCTCAATAATCAAGTCTGTTCCGTATCTGCCCCCTGTTGCATACAGGGTACTGTTTCATTGCGCTCATAAAAAAAGCCTGGCATTGCCCGGCTTTTTTTATCCGAATTGAGAAAATATTAATTATTCTCGATCACAATGTTCGGAAATTTCGAGGCATAGCTTTTTGCCTGCAGGGCCAGCTTGGCGGCCGCCTTGCGGGCTATTTCACGGTAGATTTTAGCAATTTTTGATTCCGGATCGGCAACCACAGATGGTTTGCCGGAGTCGGTACCCTCACGGATACTGATATCCAGAGGCAGACCGCCGAGGAAATCGACGCCATACTCATCTGCCATGCGCTGTCCGCCGCCCTCGCCAAAGATGGATTCGACTTCACCGCATTTGCTGCAGATATGGGAGCTCATGTTTTCGACGATGCCCAGTATAGGTACTTCAACCTTCTCAAACATCTTGAAACCCTTGCGCGCATCCAGCAGTGCGATCTCCTGTGGTGTAGTGACGACAATAGCGCCGGAAACAGGGACTTTTTGCGCCAGTGTCAACTGGGTATCACCGGTGCCGGGCGGCAGATCGATGATGAGGTAGTCGAGATCGCTCCAGTTGGTGTCATTCAGCAGCTGCTCCAGCGCCTGTGTCACCATGGGGCCGCGCCAGATCATCGGCGTCTCTTCATCGATCAGAAAACCGATGGACATCGCCTGCAGGTGGTAGCTGTTCATCGGCTCAAGGGTTTGGCCATCGTTGGACTCCGGCTTGCCGGAGATACCCAGCATGCGCGGTTGTGACGGGCCATAGATATCGGCATCCAGGATGCCAACCTTTGCACCCTCGGCTGAGAGCGCCAGCGCCAGATTGACGGCAACGGTTGATTTGCCGACACCGCCTTTTCCAGAGGCAACGGCAATGATGTTCTTGACGTTGTCGATCGGCTTCAGCGCCTTCTGCACGGAGTGTGCGACGACTTTCGAGCTGATATCGACATCAAC
>JAIVTC010000238.1:0-11509 GCA_048629055.1 Candidatus Bathyarchaeota archaeon | reverse complement strand
AAGCCCAAGGGACCCACTGAAGGGAAGGAGAAACCGGGTATAACGTTTTGTTGGAGGGAAAGATGAGAGAGACGCAGAGTTCACAAATCATATCAACGCAACTTCAACAAATTGCAAAGCAAGCAATCGACGATCCGAGCCAGGTATTTACGTCACTGGCTCACCATATGAATATTGATTTTCTTCGAGAAGCCTACAAACGCTTACGTAAGGATGGTGCACCGGGCCTGAGTGGTCGGACTGCCAAAGACTACAAGAAAGCGCTGGAGGAAAACCTGACCGACCTACACCAACGACTCAAAGAGAAGCGCTACAAAGCGCCACTGGTCAAACGCGTGTGGATCGAAAAGGAAAACGGCAAAAAGCGGCCCATCGGGCTGTCGGAATTCGAAGACATGATCGTTCAAAAAGCGGTATCCATGCTGATCGGGGCGGTTTACGAGCAAGATTTCCACCCCTTCTCTCACGGATTCAGAGAGCAGCACAGCGCCCATGATGCGATCAAAGAAATACATGAGAGCATCAGGACGCAAAATATTGGATGGATCATCGATGCAGACATCAGTGGATTTTTCGACAACATCGACCATAGCCAACTGAGACAATTGATCAAACGGCGGGTCAACGATGGAGGATTACTGCGGTTAATCGGGCAATGGCTAAAGGCAGGCGTCACCGAAGGTGATGTGATTACCTATAGCGACAAAGGCACCCCGCAGGGGGGCGTGATCAGTCCGGTACTCGCCAATGTATACCTTCACGATGTGCTGGATGAATGGTTCGTCAAAGAAGTCAAGCCAAGGCTGAAAGGCCGTTGTTTTATCGTGAGATATGCCGATGATTTTATCATTGGCTGCGAACGGGAAGATGACGCCCGCAGAGTCATGGCTGTACTTCCGAAACGATTTGGCCAATACGGCCTTGCCATCCATCCGGAGAAAACGCGATTACTCTCGTTCAGGAGACCGGCCAACAGGCCGGAAATCAGCCGTGGGGAAAACACATTCGATTTTCTCGGATTCACCCACTACTGGGCGAGATCGCTAAAAGGATACTGGGTAGTCAAACGTAAGACAGCGAGTAAAAAGGTGCGGAAAACGATCCAGGCCCTTTGGTATTGGTGTCGAAATAACAGGCACATGGATCTCTATGAACAGCATCGAATACTCAGCTCGAAGTTGCGCGGCCATTTTCAATACTTTGGCATCACTTGCAACACACGTGCGATGGAGGCGGTGCTGCACTTCGCCATACGCGGCTGGAGATACTGGCTGAGTCGGCGGAGCCAAAAGAGCGGCATCAATTGGGAGGAATTCAATGCTTTATTGGAAAGAATCCCCCTTCCAAAACCCAGGATCGTCCACCGTGTCTAAAGCGCTTGCGGGTAGCAAAGTTATACGTCAGAGTTGTGTTGACTACTCTGGTTACCGAGGAACCGTATGTCCGAATTGGACACGTACGGATCTGTGGGGGTCTTGTCGGGCAACTGGCCATTCTACCCAGACGCGATATCGGTAAGTTATTTTTGGACAACTCCTTATGTGCGGATGGACTTCTCCATGATGTAGTCATCCATGACGAATCCATTGCCGATGTCGGTGACGACCGCCCCTGTGGTGTTGAACCCCCAGCGTTGATAGGCGTTGATGGCGATGTGGTTGTGTTTGTTGACGGTGAGCCACAACTTTTGAAGGTGCATTTTGCGGCACTGCTGTTCGATATAATCAAGCGCCTGCTTTCCATCTCCCCGGCCACGGTTTGCTGCATCGAGGTAGATTTTACTGATGTGGAGCTGGTCGTGTTTCGCATCAGGCATAACTGCAAAATAACCAGCGGGCTGGCTATTGTTGCTGATGAGGAAATAGAGCATCCCGTCGGCAATCTGTCTGTTAATTGCCGCTGTGCTCTGGTATTTATGCAGCATATAGTCGATCTGCTGCCGGCTGATAATGCTGCTGTAGTGTTCATTCCAGATCAGCCGGGCGAGTTCTGCAATAATTGCTGTTTCTGATACTGACATTACCGGAGTGATGATCGCCATCTTTTCTTTATATCCCGTAACAGCCGCCATCTGCAACTAATCTATTCGCTGTTGGTCAAATGCTGTGATGAGTTCTGAGGAGAATCCATGATGTCTGTAAAAAAATCCCCGCCGCTGTTGCTGGCAGCCGCAGGTGGGATTGTATTACTCACTGCATCCGGCTGCTATGCCCCCTATTATGTCGGCGGCGCCGTTGGTTATCAATCACCTTATGTGGGAACAGTCGTCGCCTACCAGCCGTCCTGGTACGATTACTATTACTACCCGTCGGTCGGTGTCTATTTCAATTATCGAACCGGCTACTACTATCATCACGATCGTGGCCGCTGGCGCCATGTCAGACGGCTTCCGCGGCATATCCACATTAATCAGCGTGATCGCGTTCATCTTCGCATGCGGGATGATCGGCCCTATACGAAATACAACGAGCACCGGCGCATCTACAAGAGGGATGGAATATATTACAAGGATGGATCCGGAAAACGTCATCAGCCTCAATACAAGGGGGAGGAGGGCAGTGGCAAGGGCTCAGGACGGGAAGTGAGGTCCAGGGAGAGGGTAAGCAATCGCAAAGATTCAGCACTGGAGAGCAACAGGCATTCCGTACAGCGCAGAAGTAGTGATTCCGTGCGGCATAGAAACATCGACTCAGGGCGCCAACAGCGGGGTGGAGATAGCCGCGGCAGAAATTCAGGATGGCATCTTCAAAAGTAGGGGCAAATTTCAGGGGCATTGCGGCTTTGAGCCATCAGCGCGTACGCTGGAGATTCTTGGCCGTCCGAAGTTGGATACCACGATCAGGTAAGGGTCTGTTGTCCCTCTTTTGTCGCACACTGTAATCGTAATGGTGCTTCCGTAGGCATGTCCCATTGGGTAGTATGCGACTTTTCTTCTTGCCCCGGTTGAGGTGTAGCTGCTTCCGGAGTAGATGTTCAGCTGCTCTGCTGCTTCCGTGGTGTGAACGATTGGCTCGTTTTCCACATCCCGCTTTCCATTGCCGTCCCTGTCTTCGAAGATGATCAGCCGATGGTGCCACTTATTGTCGTTGTTGCACTGCTCTCCATCGATCGTCGGACACAGGATGGTGCGGTAACCGCTGGTTATCGCTCGGGAGCGTGTCATCACCAGGGTGTTAAAGAGTTTTTTGCTTTGTGAATAGATGCGGGTCGAAGAGATCAGTGTTTGAAAGGAGGGGATGGCGATCCCCATCAAAATTGCAATGATAGCAATAGTGATGATCAGTTCCAGAAAGGTAAATCCTGTGCATTTTTCTTTGGCATCCATATCCCAGCTTCCTGTTCAATCCATTGACAGTCGAATTTATTGTTGAAGTTAGCAGGCAATTGTCAATTACTCCATCTTTTTCTTTATTCTGACTCCCACAATCACTTAAAATAAGCAGTTCTTACTATTCTGGGTTTTCACCTGTGCCTAAATTGACCGGACCTTTTTGATGATCCACGCTTCTGAAATGGCGTGGCAGTCACAGGGTGAATGGCCGTTGCTGCTGCTGTTGCAGTTGTTGCCGCTGGCGGCTGCATTGATGCTGTGGTGGCTGAAAAATGCCTCTGTGGCCAAAGTGATCGGCCTGCTTGTCGTCGTCTGTGAAATGTTGCTGGCGATTGCTCTCTATCGCCATTTTGATGTCACCGTCAATATCATGCAGTTTGCCGAGCAGTGGTCGCTGCTGCCGGGTTATCACGCGGCTGTTGACGGCATGAGCGTGATCTTTATTCTGCTTACCGCTCTGTTGACGCTGCTGCTGGTGCTCTATATTATCGGCCGCCAGCTGGATGATGCGCCAAAACTCTTCAGCATCATCCTGGTGACATCCTCGGTGCTGATGACGCTGTTCACTACACTCAACCTGCTGTGGTTTTTGGTTTTTTCTGCGATTGAACTGCTGCTGACAGGGTATCTGCTGATTCACTGGTCCAGCTCTCCGGAGAAGGATCTGGCGCGTGAGCGTTTTATGCAGTTCATGTCTGCCGGGCTGCTGCTGTTTGCCGGTGGCGTCATGATGCTGGGCTGGAACTATGCAGATGCAACCGGCGGCGTGTGGAACTTCGATCTTTTTGACCTGCTTCAGGTTCCTGTTGCGAGCCACCTGCAGTCTGCAATCTTTTTCCTGCTCTTTTATGGCCTGGCAATTCGCACGCCGCTGTTTCCTTTTCATGGCTGGCTGCCGATCGTTGCTGCACACGGAAATGTGGCGCTGGCTCCGGTGATCCTGCTGGGATTGAAGGTGGGCATTTACGGCATGTTGCGTTTCATATTTCCACTGGTGCCTGAAGCGATCAACGAGTGGCATCTCTATGTCACCGGTTTTGCGGTTGCCGGTGTTTTCTATGCTGCTATCCTGGCGTTCATGCAGAAAAACATGCGGCGGCTGCTTGCCTACGCTGTCATCAGCCATACCAGCATCCTCATCATCGGGCTTTTCAGTCTGGGTCATACCGCGTTTCAGGGCAGTGTTTTACTGGCGGTGAATTTTGGTCTCGCCACGGCGGGATTGCTGTTTATGTCCGGATTTGTGTTTCGTCGCACAGGCAGTATGCTGTTGTCGCGTCTTGGCGGGCTGTTTGACACCATTCCGATTATCGGCATCACCTTTCTGATCGCCGGCCTCTCCATCGTGGGTATGCCCGGAACCCCGGGTTTCGATGCCGTGCATCTGATTCTCGAGGCGGCAATGGAGCGCAACGGCGCACTGGTAACGATTGCCGCAGCCCTGGGGAACGTATTTGCCGCAGGCTTTTTGCTGTGGGCTTTCCAGCGCGCTTTCCTGACGCCACGCCAAAACAAGGCTCCAGAGGCCGTTCTGGAGACTACCACGCCTCACGAGAGACTGGTGTCACTGCTGCTGATCCTGGTGCTTGTGGTGGTCGGGTTTTACTCCGAACCCTGGCTGGAGTTGATCCACACTCCGCTGAATGCCCTGCATGAACTGTATAACCCTCATGAGTGATTGTCATGGTTGAAAATTTACTCTCCATGTCGACAGGTTTGCCCTTGCTGAGCTTGCTTATCCTGATATTGCCAGCGGGTGCAGGATTGATCTGGCTGTTTCCGGATGCCCGCATGGCGCGCTGGGTAGCGCTGTTGACTGCGATAGCCGCTCTGCTGATCTCTGTTGCAGTTGTGGTCGGCTTTGATGCGGCCGCACCCGGCTTCCAGTTTGTCGAAAAGAGAGAGTGGATCCCGACCCTGAATATTCACTATACGCTGGGTGTCGATGGCATCTCGCTGTTCTTTCTGCCCCTCACCTGCCTGCTGTTTATTGGCGTGATACTCTCCTCCTGGAGAAGCATTCGCAGCATGGCAAAGCTCTATTTTACACTGCTGTTGCTGCTTCAAAGTGCGACGATCGGCATCTTTACCGCGCTGGATACGATGCTCTTCTTTCTCTTCTGGGAACTGACCCTGGCTCCGATCTATTTTCTCATCAGTCTCTATGGCAGCGGTCCGAACCGGCGCTACGCCGCATTAAAATATACGCTGCTGATGATGGTTGGCGGCGTGCCGCTGCTGTTCGGGTTTGTGCTGTTGGCGCTCTATCAGCCGGGTGATGCGCTGGTTTTTGATTATGTGGCGCTGCATGAGCACTTGCATGACGAACAGACACAGACGATGATATTCCTGTTGCTGCTGTTCGGCTTTGCTTTCAAGACGCCGCTGTTTCCGCTGCACACCTGGCTGCCGGTGGTGACGATGGAGGGGCCGATTGCGATTGGCGTCATCATGACCGGCCTCAAGCTGGGCGCCTATGGTTTGATCCGCTTTGTGGTGCCGCTGGCGCCGAATGCCGCGCAGGAGTTTCACTGGTTGCTGGCTGTTGTGGGAGTGATAGCCATCCTTTATGGCGCATTGATGGCGATGCAGCAGAGCAACCTGCGCAGAATGCTGGCATTCTCCAGCATCAGTCACATTGGACTGGTTGTTCTGGCGATCTCCTCATTCAATATCCAGGGTATTCAGGGCGCCTTGTACCAGATTCTGAACTTTACAATCGTCTCAGGCGGAATTTTCCTGCTCACCGGATTCCTGCATCACCGGACCGGATCAACCGAGATCATCAGTCTGGGCGGAGTGGCCGTTAAAATGCCGTTGCTGGCGGCCTTTTTCTTCCTCTTCGGTCTGGCTGCGATGGGCGTGCCCGGTACCAGTGGTTTCCCGGCGGAGTTCCTGATGATCATCAGCGCCCTGAAAACTCATACAGGCGCCGGATTGGCGGCGCTCTTTGGCGTGATTCTCGGCGCCGGATATTTTCTCAGCATCTTCCGCAAAGCCTTTCTGGGACCGGTCACCAACAGCGTGATTGATGAATGTGTCGATCTGCGCTGGAGGGAGTTGCTGGTAGTGACGGTATTTGCAATATTGATTCTGATCGGGGGGCTGTTTCCGTCACTGGTGATGGATGTGACGGAGACGGCCGCAACAGGCTGGGTGTCGCGCCTCTCCGGATGAAGCGTGCAATCTTGACAAGTGTCAAACACATTCCAGCAGGAATTGTGGTAAATTCATCCGGATTAGTCAAAATGAGTGATCTTCAGGGTCGTTGTCTTGCGATGCATTGTTTGGTAACTTTGTCTCTTTCAACAACCCTATAAAAATATCTTGGGTAGTGAGTTCCTCCCATTGTGTTAATTTCTGAACTCAGAATTTTTCTATGGCTGTGATGCTATGACATCATTGCTGTTTCTATGTATTGATTGAGGAGATGATCCATATGATCAAGCCAATTGGCTCCAATGAGTTAAAGCCGCTATTCGTTTATGACGCAACCGAGCGTGAGGCGCTGGCCAAAGAGGCGGAATCACTGCCGTCAGTGGTAATCAGTTCCCAGGCTGCAGGTAATGCGGTGATGATGGGCGGCGGCTACTTCAGCCCGCTGAAAGGCTTCATGAACGTTGGTGATGCAATGGGGTGCGCCGAGAAGATGAAGATGTCTGACGGCCACTTCTTCCCTGTGCCGGTTATGTGCCTGCTGGAAGATATCGATGGGATCAAGGATGCCGACCGCATCGCGCTGCGTGATCCAAATGTCGACGGCAATCCTGTTCTGGCCGTGATGGATGTCTCGACCATCGAGGAGGTCTCTGACGAGCAGATGGCGGTGATGACCGACAAGGTCTATCGTACTGATGATCCTGAGCATCCGGGTGTTGCTGCATTCAACTCCCAGGGGCGTCATGCCGTTTCCGGCACCATCAAGGTGCTGAACTTCTCCTACTTCCAGGCTGATTATCCGGATACCTTTCGTACTGCGGTCGAGATCCGCAATGAAATTCAGGAGCATGGCTGGAGCAAGGTCGTCGCTTTCCAGACGCGTAATCCCATGCACCGGGCGCATGAAGAGCTGTGCCACATGGCGATGGAGGCTTTTGATGCCGATGGCCTGGTGATTCACATGCTGCTGGGTAAACTCAAGCCCGGCGACATTCCAGCACCTGTGCGTGATGCGGCGATTCGCAAGATGGCGGAGCTCTACTTTCCGCCGAACAGCGTGATGGTGACGGGCTATGGTTTCGACATGCTCTATGCCGGACCGCGTGAAGCCGTATTGCATGCCTATTTCCGCCAAAATATGGGCGCCACCCATTTCATTATCGGTCGCGACCATGCCGGCGTTGGTGACTACTATGGTGATTTCGACGCTCAAACCATCTTTGATGACGAGGTTCCGGAAGGCGCAATGGAGATCGAGATTTTCCGCGCCGACCATGCCGCCTATTCCAAGAAGCTCAAGAGGGTTGTGATGATGCGCGATGCGCCTGATCACACCAAGGAGGACTTTGTGCTGCTCTCCGGCACCAAAGTACGCGAGATGCTGGGGCAGGGTATTGCACCGCCACCGGAATTCTCCCGCGATGAAGTTGCAAAAATCCTCATGGATTACTATCAGTCACTGGATGATTGAGTCGTGATCAGGCAGTAACGAAAAGCCCGCTCTTGAGCGGGCTTTTTGGGTTTTAGGTTGTAGGTTTTAAGTTTTAGGTTGTAGGCAACCCCGCAATAACTCCGTGCAGGATTGAAAGGACAACCAATAATTTTTTCACCACAGATTCACACAGATAAACACAGATTTTAAGATGAAAAATATCTGTGTGCATCCGTGTTTATCTGTGGTTCAACATTCATATCAGAAAATATGAACAACAAAAGCACCTCATCTTTCATCAACAGCTTCCCGCCGGTGATTGGAGAAAATCCACATACGCTGGTATTGGGATCCATGCCGGGCAAGGCTTCACTCGAAGCGCAGCAATATTATGCCTGGCCGCAAAATGCATTCTGGCCGATCATGGCCGGGTTGTATGGGTTTGATGTGAGCCTGGAGTACTCCCTGCGGCTGCAGAGGCTTGCCTCCTGCGGCATCTTGTTATGGGATGTGCTCAAGCAGTGTGAGCGCAGCGGCAGCAGTCTTGACAGCGCTATCGTTCCGCTGACTGAGATCGCTAATGATATTCCACAGTTGCTGCGCGCGCAGCCGACAATCCACACGCTCTGCTTCAATGGCGGCAAGGCGTGGAGCAGTTTTCGCCGCCATCTGCTGGCGCAAATCAGGAATCCGGAAAATTATCACTATCATCAGCTGCCATCGACCAGTCCGGCCCATGCACGCATGAATTTTGCACAGAAATATGCCGTATGGAAACAGGTATTAAAAGCGTAAGCGCTCTTGCAGCCACGGGCAAAGGCTTGGGGAGTTGAAATTGTATCAGTAGAACACCATATAATAAGTTATAATTGTTATGTATTTACCACAAAATTCTCTCTATGCATCTGACACTTTTAAAAAGTAAATTGCACCGTGCAACGGTCACCCATGCCGAGGTTGACTACGAAGGCTCCTGTGCAATTGATCGCAATCTGCTGGATGCGGGAAATATTTTACCCTACGAGCAGATTGAAATATATAACATTACAAACGGTGAAAGGTTTACAACCTATGCCATTGAAGCTGAAAGAGATTCTGGCATAATTTCTGTCAATGGTGCGGCGGCGCATCGTGCCTCGCCGGGTGATCTGGTCATCATCTGCACCTATGCAGGGCTTGATCACTCTGAAGCGGCAATCTTTCATCCAACACTGGTGTATCTCGATGAACAGAATCATATCAAAACCATATCAGAGCGCATTGCAATGCAGGTCGCCTAGTACCGTGCAATCCTTATTTTCGACGATCCTGCTCTCTCTTGTGCTGCTGTTTATCAGCGGCAGCCTGCTGGCTAATGTGCCCAAAGAGATCCCTGTATCAGGACTGAAACCCTCCCTGACTCATCAGAAGACGGTTCTGCTGATAACCAGGGTGATGCAGCGCTATCACTACAAGAAGCACAAACTGGATAACAGCTTCTCAAAGGAGATACTGCAGAAATATCTGCAGATGCTTGACCCGAATAAAAGCTTTTTTATTAAAAGTGATATCAATGAGTTTGAGCGTCTCTACAAGAATCGCCTGGATGATGACATCAAAAATGCGCGGCTGGATGCCTCATTTGCGATCTTTAAACGTTTTCGCGAGCGCGTCGATCAGCGTATGAACAAGGCGGTGGAGCTGGTCAATTACCCGTTTGACTTTACTCTCGATGAGACATATCTCATTGACAGGAAAGATGCGAAATGGGCTGACAGCCAAAAGGCGCTGGACAATTTGTGGCGCAAGCGCGTCAAGAATGACACCCTGGCGCTGCATTTGATGGAGAAAGAGGAGAAGGAGATCAGGGAGAAGTTGACCAAACGTTATGAGGGTACGCAGCGCCGTACACGCCAGATGAGCGCCGATGATGTTTTCCAGACTTTCATGAATTCCTACACCGGTGCGCTTGAGCCGCATACCGGTTATATGCTGCCGCATAATGCAGAAAATTTCGACATTACCATGCGCCTGTCGTTGCAGGGCATTGGCGCCGTGTTGAAAAGTGATAATGAATACACCTCGATACAGAGCATTGTCCCCGGCGGGCCTGCTGACAAGTCCGGGCAGCTTCATGCCGGTGACAAGGTGATCGGTGTCGCGCAGGGGGAAAATGGCGCAATGGAGGATGTCATCGGCTGGCGTCTGCAAAATGTGGTTGAGAAAATCCGTGGGAAAAAGGGCAGCATTGTGCGCCTCAATATCATTCTGAAAAAGAGCGGCAGCAGTGAAATCACCAAAGAGATCGTAATTGTACGTGACAAGATCAAGCTCGAGGAGCAGGCGGTCAAATCATCTGTGATCGAAAGTCTTGGCGGCATGCAGGGTAAGAGGATCGGTGTGATTGACGTGCCTACCTTCTACCGTGATTTCCAGGGCGCTTCTTCAGGCAACAAAAACTTCCGCAGCACCACACGCGATGTGCGTAAAGCGCTGAAAGAGCTGCAGAGTAAGGGGGTCGACGGCATCGTCATCGACTTGCGTGATAATGGCGGCGGATCGCTGACTGAAGCGACCGAGTTGACCGGGTTGTTCATTAAATCAGGACCCATTGTGCAGGTGCGGGATTACAGCGGCGGCATCGAGGCGGAAATCGATCCGGATCCGGCGCTTGTCTACGGCGGCCCGCTGGCTGTCATGGTGAACCGCAATAGCGCATCCGCCTCGGAGATCTTTGCCGGCGCGATTCAGGACTATGGCCGTGGCATCATCATTGGCGAACCAACCTTCGGCAAGGGAACTGTGCAGCAACTCATCGACTTGAGCAACTATGTCTCCAGCGGCAAGGATATGGGGCGTCTGCGGCTGACCATCGCACAGTTTTTCCGGGTCAACGGCTCCAGTACACAGCACAAAGGAGTGACGCCGGATATCAGCTTTCCAACCATCATCGACTCCGATTATGGCGAACGCTCCTATGAGAATGCGCTGCCCTGGTCAAAAATCAAGGCGGCGGATTATTCAGACTGGAAAACTGCAAGGTTGGACAAAGCGGATTCGAACCATCAAAAGCGTATCAAAAGGGATAGCGGCTTCATCTATCTGCAGGGCCAGGCGAAGCTCTTTCATAATCTCAAAAATGAGAAAAGCGTTTCACTCAACGAGCACAAGCGTAAAGCCGAGTGGGCTGTAAAAGATAATCGGCGCCGGGCATTACGTAATGAATACAGGCGCTCAATTGGACTTTCCCCACTCAGCAAGAGCGATGAGGATGACGAGGATCTGACAGAAAAGATCGAGGATGATGAGAAAGTCGACGAGATTGAACGCAATGAAGCCGCCCGGATTCTTGCCGATGTCATCTATCAGCACTCCCAACCAGTGGTGCGCGCAGCGCAGTCTGTGCGGCATCCTTCGATACTGGATTTATAATCTTCTCTTTTTTAACCACAGATTCACACAGATAAACACAGATTAAAGAGAGCCTCTTGCAAAACTCCGTCATTCCGGCATGTTTTTAGCCGGAATCCATTTTCTCGATCTGTAAGTGGTTGATTCTATAGATTCCGGCCTTCGCCGGAATGACGAATTTTGGAGTTCTGCAAGAG
>JAIVTC010000237.1:0-5632 GCA_048629055.1 Candidatus Bathyarchaeota archaeon | reverse complement strand
TGTATGGTGTGTTGTTGCCGGGGCCGCATATCGGCCGCAAGGCTGGCGCAGTGATGCGTTCAGTGGCCGATGCAGGACATGAAGTCGGCATCCACTGTTACGATCACATTCGCTGGCAGGACTTTGTAGCCAACAGGGACGAGGCTTGGACCAGGCGTGAAATGCTCAGGGCGGTGGAAGCCTTTGAAGAGGTCTTTGGATATGCTGCGAAGGTGCATGGCGCAGCAGGCTGGCAGCTCAATGCCTCGACTCTGCAACTGGAGCAGGAGTTGGGATTCAGTTACGCCAGCGATGTGCGAGGACGATCTCCTTTTTTTCCGCAGTTTGATGGTGTTGAATCAAGCTGTCCGCAAATACCGACGACGCTTCCCACGCTGGATGAACTGATCGGTGTTGATGACATAACGCCGGAGAACGTGCATCAGAGACTCTATGCCGATAGTCGCAAACAACTTCCTCATGGACATGTTTATACGCTGCATGCGGAGTTGGAGGGGATGGGACTGCTGCCGGTGATGGAGCATCTGCTGCAGATGTGGCAGAGTGAGGATGAAGTCTGCGCCATGGAGGAGATTTATCGCTCCCTTGATCTCTCGCAGTTGCCTCGGCAGGAGATCGTCCGGGGTGAACTGCCGGGGCGTTCCGGAAAACTCGCCATGCAAGGGTTTTAAGAAGTTTGCAGTCGTCAGTTGGCAGTTGGCAGTAAAAACAACAAAAAAAGTTACAGATTCAAGCAATAAAGATTTGCAGTTGGTTATGATTCGATTAGACTTTTTCCAACTGCATATTATATTAGCTAAAAACTTTCTTTTCTTGCTGCATACTGCCAACTGATGACTGCAAACTTTCTTTTAGCTGCCAACTGCCAACTTTGTTTTCACATTCCCATCTCAAGATCATCGATAACAGCATCCAGTCCGGCCTGGGCGCAGGCTTCATCGGTTTCACCGGATGGCGCGCCGCTGACGCCGACGCCTCCAAGCATGCTGCCGCCGGCCTGGATGGGAAGCCCGCCGGCCCCCAGCATCATCTCCGGCATACTGCCAAGCGCTGTTTTTGCGCGGTCTTCCAGGGATGAGGTGGCGGCATTGAAGTTGGCGGCCGTGTAGGCTTTTTTCTGACTGACGGGGAGTGTGATTGGCGGCGCCAGGGTGTCGCGCAGTACCGCCTGTGCAATGCCGTTGCGGTCAACGACCGTGACACCGGCTGAGACTCCCTGTTTGCGGCAGGCGTCGATGGCGGCCTTTGCAATGGTTTGTGCTGTCTCCATGGTGATGCGCTGTATCGGAGTGATCATGGGGGCTTCATCATCAGCCATTAATGGAGTTGCCGTAACAACAAGCAGTGTTGCGATCAGTGATGCTTTCATTGGGTATTCCTCTGTTGTGCTTATGGCTGTAAGCTTATACACTTCATGCGCAAATTCAAACATAATTATTCGGGCTGAACCGATGGGTCTTGCAAAACGAATCATTCCCTGTCTCGATGTGGATGCCGGGCGCGTGGTCAAGGGTGTCAAGTTTGTTGATATCCGTGATGCAGGTGATCCTGTCGAGGTGGCGCGCCGTTATAACGAAGAGGGTGCTGATGAGATCACTTTTCTCGACATTACTGCCAGTTCGGATGACCGCGAGACCATCGTGCATGTGGTCGAGGATGTCGCCAGCGAGGTCTTTATCCCGCTGACAGTGGGCGGCGGCATCCGTGTTGTCGACGATATTCGCCGCATGCTCAATGCCGGCGCCGATAAAGTTGCGATCAATACGGCGGCTGTATTCAATCCGGATTTTGTCAGGGAGGCGTCCGAGAGCTTCGGTTCACAATGCATCGTGGTTGCCATCGACGCCAAAAAAGTTTCAGCCGATGATGAGCCGCTTCGCTGGGAGATCTTTACCCATGGCGGGCGCAAATCCACCGGCATCGATGCGGTAGAGTGGGCAAAAAAGATGGCGGATTTTGGCGCCGGAGAGATTTTGCTTACGAGTATGGATCGCGACGGCACCAAGATCGGTTTCGATAATGATTTGACGCTGGCAATCTCCACTGCAGTGCCGATACCGGTGATTGCATCCGGAGGCGTTGGTGATCTGCAGCACCTGGTCGAAGGCGTCACCAAAGGCGGCGCTGATGCGGTTCTGGCAGCATCGATCTTTCACTTTGCCGAATACACTATCGGAGAAGCCAAGCAGTACATGGCTGATGCCGGTATCGAGATGCGCCTGTGAGCAGTGTATTGGAACAACTCGAAACAGTGCTGGAACAGCGCAAGAGCGCCGCTGCGGATTCATCCTATGTCGCCTCGCTGCATGCAAAAGGGCTGGATGCGATCCTCAAAAAAATCGGTGAAGAGGCGACTGAAACAGTGCTGGCCGCAAAAAATGGCGATGCGGAACACATCATCTACGAAACTGCTGACTTGTGGTTTCACTCCATGGTGATGTTGTCGCACATGGGGATCAGCCACCAGCAGGTGCTGGATGAGTTGCAGCGGCGCTTCGGACTTTCGGGACTGGAAGAGAAGGCGCAGCGAAGTTAAATTTCAATAACTCCGTGTTGGGTTGGGGCATTAATCCCCTCTCCCTCCGGGAGAGGGTTAGGGTGAGGGGATTTCAGTTGATTTCACACAATCAACAAGTCGGTTATAATAGAACTATAGTTTTTTTACTCTCAATGCAAAGAGGTATGTTCAATGGGCATAAGTCCCTGGCAATTGTTAATTGTACTGGCAATCGTATTACTGTTATTCGGCACCAAGCGTCTGAAAAATATCGGCGGCGATGTTGGCGGCGCTATCAAGGGCTTCAAGAAGGCCATGAAAGAGGGTGGTGAGGCTGAAGAGCCCGCCAAGCTCGAAAAGGCGGACGAAGAGAAGTCAAAGGATGACAGCATCATCGAAGGCGAGTCTACCCGCGAAAAAGACAAAGTCTGATTGCGGTATAGCTTATTATGTTTGATATTGGCTTTTGGGAGTTGTCGGTCCTGGGCGTTGTTGCGCTGCTGGTGATTGGCCCCGAGCGGCTTCCAGGGGTGGCGCGCACGGTTGGCGCATGGGTTGGCCGCGGCAAGCGCTTTATCTCCTCCGTGAAGGCGGACATCGATCAGGAGTTGCGTACAGACGAGCTCAAACGCATCCTGGAGAAGCAGAAAACGCTGAATCCACTGCATGAAATTATGGAAGAGACCAGCGATAGCCTGAAAGATGTCGGCAGGGAAACCACGAAAACCCTCAATGATGCGAAGCAGGAACACGAAACGGCCTCATCCCGGACTGATTCAGAATCCAGGTCAGATTCCAAATCTTAATAACCCCCCACGCCAGCCCGGCGCTATAACTCCCCATGTCAGAGTCGATAGAGAGCGAACAGCCATTTCTGAGCCACCTTTTTGAGCTGCGAGACCGCCTGCTGCGCATCGTCATACTGGTGATTGTGGTATTTCTGGGGTTGTTTTTCGTCGCCAATGATCTGTTTACCCTGATTGCGCGGCCGCTGATAGATGCCTATCCGGGCGACATCATAGCGATTGGCATACTCTCTCCATTTCTGACGCCGATCAAACTGGCGCTGGTGGCATCGATATTCCTCACGATACCCTTTATTTTCTACCAGATGTGGGGTTTTGTTGCGCCGGGTCTCTATAAACACGAGCGCAAGCTGGTGATGCCGCTGGTGATCTCCAGCACGTTCCTCTTCTACCTCGGTGCGCTGTTTGCCTACTATGTGGTGCTCCCGCTGGTGTTTGCTTTTCTCTCCGGCATTGCACCGGAAGGCGTCAACGCGATGCCGGATATTGCAGCCTATCTCGATTTCGTACTGACGCTCTTTTTTGCTTTCGGCATGGCGTTCGAGATTCCCATCGCGACCATCATCGTCGTATGGATGGGCATGATTACCCCGGAACAGCTGAGCAAAAAACGCCCCTATGTCATCGTCGGCGCCTTCGTTGTCGGTATGTTTCTGACACCGCCGGATATCATCTCGCAAACCCTGCTGGCGATACCGATGTGGATATTGTTTGAAGTGGGTATCTTCTTTTCGCGCTATTTTGTGCGTACCAAGGAGGAGATCCAGGCGGCGCAAAGTGCTGCAGGTGATGATGACGGGGATGCGGAGAGTGAAGCTTCAGCAGCAGCGACTACCTATCCGGATGACTATGTGGCGCCGACAGATGCCGAAATGGAAGCAGAGCTCGATCGCATCGAAGCAGAAGATGAGCTTGAAGAAGCTGCATCAAAATCCAGCGAAACGCCTGTTGAAGACGACGATGACGACGACAGCTATATGGATGAGGAGTTTGACGATGACGACGATGAAGATGCCGTCGCCATTATCGAAGATGTCGTCGACTCAAAACTGCAGCGCATCATGACCCTGCGTGATGAAGAGAAGCTCGAAGATGCCCGTAAACTGCTCTACGAAGTGCTGGCGGAGGGTAACGAGGAGCAGGTCACCGTCGCCAGGAACATTCTCGAGCAGCTGGATGGTTAAGTAAAAGTACTGAGCCAGTAGGGTGCAATAAGCGCAGCGCATGGCGCCAACCCATGAGGGCAATGCGCCGCAGCTATTGGATCCTATGCATTATAGGTCATTTAATCCACCCAATTGAAGTCGTCAAATATGCCAAAACAATCAACCCGGACCTACCAGGTCAAAGCCACTCTCATGGATATCCGTCCGCCCATCTGGCGCCGGCTGCTGGTGAACAGCGATATGAAACTCGACAGCTTTCACCAGGTTTTGCAGGATGCGATGGGATGGACTAACTCACATTTGCACCTGTTTGAGCAGGGTGGCCTGCTGTATGAAATGGCGTCAGCGCAAGAGGATCCCTTTGACCTCGACATACAATCGAAACCGGAAGGCAAATACTCTCTCTCTGATCTGCTGCAACAGGAGAAGGATTCATTCGTCTACGAATACGATTTCGGAGATAGCTGGCGGCACAAAATCGTACTCGAAAAAATTCTCCCGTTCGACAAGCAAGTCCCGATTGCAAAGTGCATCAAAGGTAAACGCGCCTGCCCGCCGGAGGATTGTGGCGGCCCTTGGGGTTACCAGTCACTTTTAGAGATACTTGCGGATCCTACCCACGAAGAGTTCGATGAAATGCATGAATGGATCGGAGAAGCGTTTGATCCGGAGCATTTCGATTTGGCGAGAACAAACCACTTTATCGAGATACAGTACTCTTCGGATCCCACTTCCAATTTGCATTGACAGCATCAGTGGCGTCTCTCCCGTCATTGCGAGCGCAGCGCGCCCCTAATTTTGCCCGGAGCAAAAGTGAAGGCGCCTCGCGCGACCCGAAGGGTAAATTACAAGGATGTAATTTATAATCCCAACCAACATTCACCCCACACATCAAACCCACAAAACATTCCTCAAAAAGGAGGGTCTGCGAAAGCCCCATACGAACTGAATCCGCCGCCCTGATAATTGGTATAGACATGCTGATAAACCAGCAGGCTTTTGACGTCCAGCTCATCGTCCGGATAAGGCTCCCTGGGCAGCCACTGTAGAGCATCATCGATCATCACCTTGACTTGGGCGCTGACTTCAATACTCTCCCTCCAGCGTTTCACCCTCAGTTTCTCCGCTTTCAAGGTCTGCAGGGTTTTCCTGGCGACCTTTTT
>JAIVTC010000236.1:0-3856 GCA_048629055.1 Candidatus Bathyarchaeota archaeon | reverse complement strand
GTGATGCCGCCGGATGCGACCACGGGAATCGAGATTGACCTGGCCAGCGCCGCTGTCGCTTCTGCATTGACGCCCTGCATCATGCCGTCGCGGCTGATATCGGTATAGACAATGGCGCTAACCCCGGCATTTTCAAAACGTGCGGCAAGGTCAACCGCCTTGACATCAGAGACCTCCGCCCAACCCTCGACAGCCACCATGCCATCTTTGGCGTCGATGCCGACAATTATATGGCCGGGGAACTGCTTGCAAACCCGATCGACAAACTCCGGTTCACGCACCGCCTTTGTACCGATAATGCAGTACTCGACACCTGCCTTGAGGTAAGATTCGATGGTTTCGGCATCACGGATGCCCCCGCCTACCTGGACCGGCAAATCGGGAAACGCCTGCGTTATGGCGCACACCACGTCGCCATTGACCGGTTCACCCTCGAATGCACCGTTGAGATCAACCAGATGCAGGCGGCGCGCGCCGGCATCAACCCAGCGTTTTGCCATCGAAACCGGATCGTCCGAGAACACAGTATCATCCTCCATGCGCCCCTGACGCAGACGCACGCATTTACCATCCTTGAGATCAATCGCAGGAATTATCAACATAATCAGAGTTTCCAGTTTACAAAATTCTTCAGCAGCTGCAGACCATCATCAGCGCTTTTTTCGGGATGGAACTGCACCGCAAATAGATTATCCTTTGCAATCGCGCAGGTGAAGCGCTCACCATACTCCGTGGTTGCAGCAATCAGACCGCTCTCTTCAGGGACCACAAAATAGCTATGCACGAAATAGAAGCGGCTGCGATCGGCAATGCCTTGCCACAACGGGTGATCGATGCTCTGCTCAACCTGGCTCCAGCCCATGTGCGGGATTTTCAATGGCAGGCCATTTTCACCCATGAAGTCACCCGAGAAACGCTGCACCTTGCCGGGCATCATACCCAGTAGATCGATACCGCCGTTCTCATCGCTGTGATCCATCAGCACCTGAAGCCCCATGCAGATCCCCAGAAACGGCTTGCTTGCCGCAGCTTCACGCACTGCACGCTCCACATGGTGGTCGCTGATGGCCGCCATGCAGTCACGTGCTGCGCCCTGGCCGGGAAAAACTACGCGGTCAGCATCATGAATCTCACGAGCATCATCAGTGACAATGACTTTCGCATCCACGGCGACATGCTCCACAGCCTTGGAAACCGAACGCAGGTTTCCAAGGCTGTAATCGACAATGACAATCTTTTCCATAAGCTAGCGGTACCTTTGTATAAGTCCATGGAATGGGGGGTTCGGGGGAAGGGTAATCCGGATATCCATTGTAAACCATTGGAGACGCCCCTTCCCCCGTAGACAAACTGGCAGGAATGCTCTGATCGAGGCGCGTAGCAACTTGATCAGAGCGATCCCTTGGTTGAAGGCATCTTGCCCGACATGCGCGGATCGGCTTCGAGCGCCATGCGCAGTGCACGGCCAAACGCCTTGAAGACGGTCTCTGCAATATGGTGCGCATTGCGGCCGCGCAGGTTATCAATATGCAGCGTCACACCGGCATGATTGACAAAACCCTGAAAAAATTCGACAAACAGGTCAACGTCAAAGGCGCCTATGGCGCTGCGCCTGAAATCGACATGAAACTCCAGTCCGGGACGCCCGGAGAGATCGATAACAACACGCGTCAACGCCTCGTCCAGCGGCACATAGGCGTGTCCATAGCGATAGATGCCTTTTTTGTCGCCCACAGCCCTGGCAAAAGCCTGCCCCATGGTGATGCCGATATCCTCGACAGTGTGGTGGTCATCGATGTGCCGGTCACCTTTGGCTGTGATCTCGAGATCCACCAGCCCGTGACGGGCTACCTGATCGAGCATGTGCTCCAGAAAAGGTATCCCGGTATCAAAAGAGGCGCTTCCGCCACCATCCAGATTGATGGCGACCCTGATTTGAGTCTCCAGCGTATTGCGTTCGACTTCGGCTGTTCGTGACATGGTCATTTGATCCGCTGATGGATTAATCATGGTTATTGTAACGGAGTTTCATCGCGCACACGCAGGAAAACCGCAAAACGCGGCACGCCGTTTTTGGTGAAGCCCTGGTATCTGTATGTTATCCGGCTGGAGATGGGCGGCGGGTCTGCTCTCTGTTGAATGGTGAAACCACTGCCGACAAAAAAGACAACACCGTCATCATTGCGTAATTTTAGAGAACCTGTCATCCCTGCAAATTTTCCCTTGCCCGGTCGATAACCGATCACTGTCGCTTCAGCATCTGAAAACCGCTTCAGTTTCAGCAGGTCATCACTGCGCCCGTGCCTGTAGAGCGCTGTTGCACGGTGCAGCATCAAGCCTTCACCACCATCATCAATCACGGATTGCAGCCGCTGCATCAGCCCACCATTGTCTGCAACCCTGTACTGATTGATCACGGCAAGATAGGGAGATGCGGATTGCTCCACCAATTGCTGCATCGACTGCAGACGCTGAGTGAATTTCCCTTTGTGCTGCGGCAGGTCAAACACCATCAGGCGCACCTGCTTCCAGCCGTCATGCGACGTCATCTTCCTGACGACGGCGCTGACTTCTTCATACTGCCCGCGCCCTATCCACAATTCACCATCCAGGGACTCCGGCGGAAAACCCCCGGTAAACCATGAAGGGGCGGCAAAACGATATCCTCCTGTGGAGACAAGATTGCTTCCATCCCAGCGGGCCCGTACTCCATCGAGCTTCTCGCTCACCCAGTAATCGCCGACATCGATATCCTGATGATATTTGGTCGCCAGCATCAACGCCGGCTTTCCACCGTAGACAGCACCAGGGAGATAAAACAGGGTGGCGATTGACAGCATCGCCAGCAATCGTCTTGCCTCCTTGCATATCGTCATCATAGTAATTCATTCCTTGAATAGGTTACTGGATGCTCCATACATCCTTGCTGTGAACTCTATCAAAGCACCTCTCAATAGCCAATATTATTTCCCAAATATCACTACCCACTCAGTTATCAACCACAGATCCACACAGAAATTTCACGTCTTCAGATCTGTGTTTATCTGTGTGCATCTGTGGTTCATACAAAAAATAACTATTATCCTGTTCACGTCCATTGATCCAGAGTCAATCCAGGTGATATAAATCAAGATTCAAAGGTACTCATGTGGGGTAAAATAGATCGATTATGCATTTGTTACCACTTTGCTATTAAAACCTTGGAGAAACTATCTTGAAAACAGCTCTGAACACGCTTGTGATGACCATAGCCCTGACTCTATCCGGAGTCGTTGCTGCAGACGCGATAAGCGTTATCGACCCCTATGTGCGCGCCATGCCGCCGGGGCAGAAAGTCACCGGCGCCTTCCTCTCCTTAAAAAACGACAGCGACAGCGACCGCGCTCTGGTTCGTGCAGAGAGCGATGCCGCTAAAAATGTGGAACTGCACGAGCATGTGCATAAAGACGGCATGATGCAGATGCGCGAAGTCGAGAAGATCGATATCGCCAAAGGCTCTACGACTGCACTCAAGCCCGGCGGACTGCATATCATGCTGATCGGCTTGACCAGAGCGCTGAAGGTGGGCGACATTGTTGACATCAAGCTCATCTTCGACGACGGCTCCGAACAGATCGCCAAAGCTCCCGTCAAAAAGATTCTTGCCGGCATGGGAATGATGAAAAAAGGCATGGGCAAAAAAGGCCCCATGGGCGACATGAAACAGATGAAGCATGCCAGCCCGATGCCGAATTTGATGGGGATTGTGAAGAAAAACGCACAGCAGCTTGCGTTGAACGGCGACCAGATGAAAGCGCTCAAGCAGTGGGCGGACGTCAATCAGCCACGCGTGTGGGAGTGGGTCGGCGTCATTACC
>JAIVTC010000235.1:0-8074 GCA_048629055.1 Candidatus Bathyarchaeota archaeon | reverse complement strand
CTGCCTGCGTCATCTGCATCAAGATAATCACGCAGTGATTCAAACTGCATCCAATCCGTGGAGCGCTGCTCCCGTACAGTCGTTGCAGAAATATCGGCAACTCTGACATTCTCAAATCCTGCGCGTTGCAGCCACAGGGTCAGGGTATCCGGGGAGGGGATAAACCAGACATTGCGCATTTTTGCATAACGCCCCGGCGGCAACAACACCTCTCCCTTATTCCCTTTAATGACCAGGGTCTCCAGCACCAGCTCTCCGCCCGGCCTGAGACTATTTTTCAACTCCAGCAGGTGATCGATGGGAGAACGGCGATGGTAGAAGACCCCCATGGAGAAAACCGTGTCGAATGCCAGCAGATTTGACGGCAGATCCTCGACTCCCATCGGCAGCAGGAAATGCGGCCACTCGTTGCCGACGAAGTGCTGTATCGCCCGAAACTGCATCAAAAAGAGCTGTGTCGGATCGACACCGACGACCAGTTTGGCGCCCTCACCGAGCATGCGCCAGCCGTAGTAGCCGTTGCCGCAGCCTACATCCAGCACCGTCCGATCCTCCAGGGGTGTAATACTCCCGGCAATGCGCTTCCACTTGAGATCAGAGCGCCACTCTGCATCAATAGAGACGCCATGCAGTAGAAACGGCCCCTTGCGCCAAGGGTGAAACTCTTTGAGTAAAGCTGTGATGGCATCCTGCTGCTGTTGTGACAGAGGCTCGCCACGGACGGTGACGGCATCGGCGCTAAAATCGACTGCCGTCGCCCGCAGTTGCGGGAGCTGCTCCAGCGCCTGCTGCCAGCGATGGCTGTCACCATGCCTTGTAACGGAGTGTAAGCGCTCCAGCTGTTGCGGCAGTTGCTCTGCCCATGCGCTCATGCCAGCCTGGCGGAGCGATTCCAACAATGGAGCAAAATCATGGTGGATGCGCTGTCGCTTATCCCCCTTACTACTCATCGTCGACGGCATCAATGTGCAATCCTGGTTTTATTGCCATCAATGACGCAAAGTTAAGGCATTGGAACCAGCAGTAGACGGTGGAAAAACCGGCCTGTAGCATGCGTTGATGGTGCTGATCCATGGTTTCCGGCAGCAGCACATTCTCCAGGGCCGTACGCTTCTGACTGATCTCCAGATCACTATAGCCATTCGCCTGTTTGAATACATGATGAAGATCAGTGAACAGCTGTTGCTGCTGATGTTCAAAAGCAAGCTTTTCCGACAGGATCAGGATGCCGCCGGGAACCAGCCCCTCATAGATTTTTTGTAGCAGCTGCAGACGCTGCTCCAGCGGGATAAACTGCAGGGTAAAGTTCAGCACCACGACAGATGCATTTATGATCTCAATATGGCGGATATCATCACACACGAACTGAATCCCGCCTGCATCACTGCTATCAAGAGTCTCCCTGCAGCTGTCGATCATCGATTGTGAACTGTCGACCGCGATAATGCTGCAATGCCGCGCCTGTTGATACTGCTGTATAGATGCTGTGGTCGCTCCGAGGGAGCACCCGAGATCATAGATATTGGTATTATCCTGCGCATAACGGGCGGCAATGACACCGGTCATGGCAACCGCAGTTCCATAACCGGGAACGGAGCGACGAATCATGTCCTCAAACACAGCCGCAACCTTGCTGTCGAAAAGAAAGCCCTCTATATCCGATTGTGGCTCAGTATAGAGCCGATCCCTGGTGCCAGGGTGGATCTGAAAAACTCCATGGGATGGGGGTTCGGGGGAAGGGTGAAGCGAATCTCTGCTGTATCGCATTGAAAGATAGCCCCTTCCCCCGTAGAAAACTTGCGGGAACGCTCTGGTCAAGGCGCGAAGCACCTTGATCAGAGTTTTCCTACTCATGATCCTGCCATTCATCGCCATAATCGAAGGAGAGTTCTTCGCCCTTGCATATATCAACCCGGGCATAGAGTTCAGCGCTCTCGAATTCGGTGTTCCCCGGACGGGAGTGGTTCAGATAGCGCAGCAGGTTGCGCCCGCTGATGCCATAAATGTCCGTCACATCATCCGGGTCGAAGACCCACAACACATAGGTGCCGTTGCGCTTCGCCCTGGGACCATGATAGCTGCCGATATAGTCGCCCTTGTTAAATTTGCAGGCTGCAAAAAGTCCGGTGCCATGAATGTCAGAGGATTCAGCAAACACCAGATCACGCAGCTCAATATTTTTTGTACGCAGTTTCATCATTCCTTAAGACTCTGTGCAGCGACGCTGCGGCCATCAGCCAGGGTATCCCAGCCGACGATATGCTGATGCGGGTGTGACTCTGCGGCGATCTCCGCAAGCTCTGCGAGTGTCATGAACTCCCCTGACGAGCCACGCCACATGACTATCATTTTTTCCAGCAACTGCAGGTCATCCTGCCCGGCCACGAAACGCCAGTGATGTCCCAATGGCAGCCTGTTGAGGCTTGTGTCATAGATCTCCTCATGCAGTCGCTCATCAGCCACGGCATCAGAATTGAGCAACTCCATGATACCGGGAAGTGTCACTGGAAGTTGCATACAGCTGGAATCGTGATTGACCATCAGCGGATAAAATGGCGTCTTTCCGTATGTATCGGAGGCGTATCTCATGCCGGATTGCTGTTCCAACTGGAAGAGTAACGGATGCACCTGGAAATCTGTCGCAGCATGAGAGACGGGCTCTTCCGAGAAAAAATCCTGCCAACTCTCAAGCGCACGCGTCCACTGCTCGGAAATCCACTGCTGGTGAGCCACGGCAGCTTTCAATCTCCAACTGACGGGATCCCATGGCGCCAGGCCAATTTCATGCCCCTGTTCAGGAATCGCATGCAGGTTATCAGCAAAAGAGGAGATATGATCCGCTCCACGCAATCGACTCAGCAACGGGGCATTGCGATCCGGTCCGCAGGAGACAAAAAATGTAGCCTTCAACTCATAGCTGGAGAGGAGGTCCAGCAGTTGCTGCAGTGCATCGCCTGCCCCGGCGAGACTGTCGACCATGACGCTTATTGTGATTCGCATTGAATAGCGCTCTTTTAACGCACAATTGATGACATGACATAGGATGTGCTGAGGAACGAAGCGCATCCTATACAAATAGCAGAACCGCCGATATAGACAGGAGCATCAATCGTCAATCTCACAGCTGCCGGCAGTGGAATAGACTGACATAATGAATTTCAATTCATGCAGCACGGCAAGCCGCTCGGTTTCCAGCAGCCCACTTGTTTCGGGTAGCAAGTCACCCTTCTCAAGCAAACGGATATCCTCCCATACGACCCTGCAGCCTTTGAGACACAGCTTTTCGACGCAGGTTTCAATACGGGAGTTCACTGATCACTCATGAATCTGAACATAACAAAAACTGACCTTTTACCACGAAATACACGAAAATCACGAAAGAGTTATTAGCTTTTTTAGCGCTCATCAGAATCGTCAAAAACACTTTACAGCTTTACATGTCATTCCGAAGGAAGTAAGGAAAAAACGACGAGAAATCCTGTGGTATAGAACGCTAAGATCTCTCTGCCGTACACGGATGTACAAATGCCGTGAGGGCAGGATGCACAGGAACGGCCTGCGTCGAGATGACAGACAGTAAACCGGAAAATGAAGAAGCTCTTTTTTCGTGTCTTTCGTGTCTTTCGTGTATTTCGTGGTTAATTCTTGCCTGTTCAAAATCAATGCGCAGATCCTTTCAATTGATTCACCATGCCTTCGCTGACATCCTTGGCGTCACCAAAAATCAGCGCGGTATTATCCTGGTAGTAGAGCCGGTTCTCGACCCCGGAGTATCCCGGCCGCATGGAGCGCTTGATGACGAAAACGTGATGCGCTTTGCCTGCATCCAGCACCGGCATGCCGTAGATCGGACTCGTAGGATCATCTTTTGCGGCGGGATTGACCACGTCATTGGCACCGACCACCAGGGCGACATCCGCCGTGGCGAATTCGGGATTGATCTCGTCCATCTCGATGACATTTTCGTAGGGAATATCCGCCTCTGCCAGCAGCACATTCATATGCCCCGGCATACGCCCGGCAACCGGATGAATGGCAAACTTGACCTCGACGCCCCTCGCCTCGAGCTGCTCCATCAACTCCTTCATCGAATGCTGCGCCTGTGCAACGGCCATGCCGTAGCCCGGAATGATGATGACTTTATTGGCATCCTCCATCCAGTAAATGGCATCTTCGATGGCTGCGGATTTGACCCCCTTTTCCGCAGCATCGGCAACGCCATCGCCTTCCACCGCAGCAGTTCCAAATCCACCGAACACGACGTTAAAAATCGAGCGGTTCATGGCGCGGCACATGATCAACGAGAGGATGGCGCCGGAAAAACCAACCAGCGCGCCGACGATAATCAGCAGATTGTTCTGCAGCGTGAAGCCCGTAGCCGCAGCCGCCCAACCGGAATAGGAGTTCAGCATGGAGACGATGACCGGCATGTCGGCGCCGCCGATCGGGATGATCAGGGTGAAACCCAGGATGAAGGCCAGCAGCGTCATGATGGCCAGGGAGACTGTACTTTCGGTGAGTGCAAAGTGAACGGCAAAAGCGATGGTGGCAATGGCCAGCAGCGCATTCAGAAGATGCTGTCCCTTGAATTTGACAGGCTTGCCGGAGATCATCCCCTGCAGTTTGCCAAAGGCGATTACCGAGCCGGAGAATGTAATCGCGCCGATGATAATGCCTGCCGAGAGCTCGCCCATCAACACACCGTTGAGCAGGCCGTCGGCCTGCTTGTTGAGAAAGGTGCCGATAGCGACCAGTACTGCAGCCATACCCACGAAGCTGTGCAGTGCGGCAACCAGCTGCGGCATCGCTGTCATCTGGATACGCAGGGCAATCACAGTTCCGATGACGCCGCCAACAGCAACCCCGGCAAGAATAAAACCGTAGGATTGAACCTCCGACCCCATCAGGGTGGCTGCGATAGCGATCGCCATACCGCCCATGGCAAGAAAGTTGCCGCGCCGCGCCGAAGCCGGGTGCGTCAGCCCCTTGAGGGCGAGAATGAAAAGAATCGCCGAGACCAGGTAGGCGATGGCCTGAACATTTGCAGATAATTCCATCATCAGGTTCCTATTTCTTCTTCTTGTTGAACATGGCAAGCATCCTGTTTGTCACCAGGAAGCCGCCAAAGACATTGATCGAAGCGAGCAGCACTGCAAAAAAACCGATGATTTCAGCAGTCGTTCCCACACCCTCGAGCCCGGTCACCAGCAGCGCGCCGACAATCACAATTCCCGAGATGGCATTGGTCAGGGCAATCAGCGGCGTATGCAGAGACGGCGTCACTCCCCAGATCACCCAGTAACCGATGAAGCAGGAGAGAACGAATATATAGAGTGCAACCAGTGTTTCAGGCATGGGTTTGTTCTCCGAAAAGGGTTCAGTCGGTCGATGTAATCAAGGAGGTTTGGGTAATCTCATCTTCGTCGAGGTCTTTTAATACGAGACCATCTTCGCCCTCATCGACCATGATGCCGAGCAGATTAAAGAGATTGTTGGCATAGAATGCGCTCGCATCAGATGCCATCATCGATGGATAGTTGGTGTGTCCGACCAGGATGACGCCGTGTTTCTCGACCACCTGGTCTTTTTCGGTCAGCGGACAGTTGCCGCCGTTAGCTGCCGCCAGATCGATAATGACAGAGCCTTCACGCATGCGTTTGACGACATCCTCCTGAATCAGGATTGGTGCAGGACGGCATGGGATCAAAGCCGTAGTGATAATGATGTGCGCTTTGGCAAGCTCGTCGGCAAGCAACTGCTGCTGCCTGGCTTTCGCCTCGTCAGAAAGCTCTTTGGCATAGCCACCCTCGCCGGATCCGCTTTCACCAATATCGAGCTCGATCGCCTTGGCGCCCAGAGACTCGATCTGCTCTTTGGTTTCCGGACGAATATCATAGGCGTAGACATCACCGCCGAGGCGTCTTGCAGTCGCAATCGCCTGCAGTCCGGCAACGCCAACACCAAGGATAATGATACGCGCCGGCTTGGAAGAGCCTGCGGAGGTCATCATCATGGGGATAAAACGCTTGTACTGCGCTGCCGCTTCGATGACGGCGCGATAGCCCGCAATGTTGCTTTGCGATGAGAGCGCATCCATGGATTGCGCCCGCGAGATGCGCGGAATTTTCTCCATAGCGATGGGACGGATCCCCTTTGCCAGCATCGCCGGTATCACCTCTTCCACTTCACAGAGTTCGAGGTGCCCGATATAGATGGCGCCATCATGCATGGCAGCAACATCATCAAGATCTGCTTTACGCACCATCATCACGATATCCGCATCCAGCGCCGCTTGACGCTCAACCAGTTCAACACCGGCTGCAAGATAGTCATCATCATGGTAGTGCGCGGCTTCACCCGCACCCTGCTCAAGCAACAGCGAAAAGCCCTTGCCAACCAGCTTCTTCGCCATCTCCGGCGTCATTGCAACGCGCTTCTCGCCTGCAACACTCTCTTTGACAACCCCTATTCTCATGGACGCTATTTTCTTTATATAAAAACGTTTTCTATTATTACGCGTGTGACGGCGTGACTCAACCGGAATTTATCTGTGATACTATTTTCACTGCAATAAACGCAAAGAAGCCCTGATTTTTCGCAAGACCGTCATTGCGAGGAGACTCCGCCGACGCGGCAATCTTCCCGAGATTGCCGCGCTGCGCTCGCAATGACGAATAATCAGAGCTTCCTTGACACTTCAATCTCTTCGTGCAGAGAACAACATGAGCGAGCAACCGCGCCTCCCCCATTTTCCGGTCTCTTTTTTCTCCATGATCATGGGGCTCTCCGGTTTTACACTGATGATGATGAAGGTCGAGGAGCTTGGATTGATTGCATACGCTCCCGTCGAACTCTCTGCTGCGCTCACCATTGCGCTATTTCTGGTACTGATCAGCACCTATGCGGCAAAGGCCATCCGCCATCCGGATGCTGTGCGTGCAGAACTTGACCACCCGGTGATGCTGAGTTTTTTCCCCACCATCACCATCAGCCTGATACTCATCGGCACCTTCCTGGCAACCTGGACACCGGCGATTGCCCTGCTCAGCTGGCAGATTGGCGCAGCAGGGCAACTCTTTCTAACACTGCTGATCCTGACACGCTGGATACATCACGACCATTTTGAGATTCACCACATCAGCCCGGCATGGTTCATCCCGGTGGTTGGAAATATCCTGGTGCCGCTTGCCGGCGTGGAGAATGCATCCATGGAGCTGAACTGGTTTTTCTTCAGTATCGGCCTGCTTTTCTGGATCGTACTCTTCACCATTATCATGTACCGCATGGTTTTTCATCGCCCCATGGCGGAAAACCTGCTACCGACGATGTTCATCATGATAGCACCGCCTGCCGTGGGCTTTATCTCCTATCTCAATCTGGTTCCGGATCTGGATAATTTTGCCCGCATACTCTATTACAATGCACTCTTCATGACACTGCTGCTGCTGGTGCAGGCGCCACGTTTCATGAAGATCCCGTTCTCTCTCTCATGGTGGGCGTACTCCTTCCCGCTGGCGGCAATCACAGTCGCCACGCTGCTGATGTATGAGGAGACCGGCAAGCCCTATTTCCGGCTCATCAGCTATCTGTTGGTGGCGCTGGTAACTACACTGATTATCTTCTTGCTTTACAAGACATTTGTTGCCGCACGCCGCAACCAGATCTGCATACCGGCAAAATCCTGATCGTTCAGAGGGTTGATCTGGACAGCTGCTCGGGATTAGCATAAATAGTTGGCAGTTGGCAGTTGGCAGTTGGCAGTTGGCAGTTGGCAGTTGGCAGTTGGCAGTTGGCAGTTGGCAGTTGGCAGTTGGCAGGCAAAACTCTAATCGAGTCATTGCCCATTGCAAGCTCTTTTTTGGGGATCTGTAACTATTTTATTGTTTTTACTGCAAACTGCATACTGACTACTGCATACTCTCTTTCGTTGTTTTTGCTGCAAACTGACGACTGCAAATTTTTTTCTTAAGGAACCACCCGATGCGCCCGGCACAGTTATTGAAAGTTTTTATCCAGGAGTTTCACAGCACCAGCGATGGCCATCACACGCCGGTGATGCTGTGGGGACCGCCCG
>JAIVTC010000234.1:0-3998 GCA_048629055.1 Candidatus Bathyarchaeota archaeon | reverse complement strand
AATGTTGGTCAGATCCTGCACCTCGTCCATGACGATGAAATCATAGCGCGGTTCCACCTTCGTCCGCTATTCATGACTGAGGATGTTGGCATCGTAATACCCCTGCTCGCGCAGTACCGGCCGATATTTGTTGAACAGGTCATACACCCGCCCCCGCTCTTCCTGCGGGAAGATGGACTGCTTTATCCCCAGTGCAAGATAGTCATCGCGCCCGAGATAGGAGGAGTCTGTACCCGGACCGGTAATGACTCCCTTGAACTCTTCAAACAGCTGATGGGCATCTTTCAGGCCACTGACGGCGCGATGGCGGGAGATCCAGGCGGAGAATTCCTTGAAATGCATCTCCCGTCCTGCGGGCACATGGATGCTCTCCAGGTACTCCTGAAAAGAGAGGAAATCGATCTGCTGATCTTCATTGGAATAGCCGACGGCGTAGTAGAGATCCCTCGAGTTGTGCACCAGATAGGGGGAGCGGGTGACATAGAGGATATCCCCCACGGCCTCTTTCATCTTCTCCAGAGTCAGCATTGTCTTGCCGCTGCCCGCCGAGCCGATGATGATCAGTGGCGGCTGGAGGGCGTAGATAGCGCTTTGAGCCTCGTCAAAAGAGAGCACCTTGTCCAGTATGTTGAAGGTGGAATGTTCGGGGTTGAGGTAAATCAGAGGTTCCTGCGTGACCTCATCGAGAGACTGCGGGGTGGTGATTTTGGCCTCATCCACCACGCTGCCGCGATTGAGAAAGCGGGATTTTTCGTAGGCATGCTGTTTGATGTACTCCAGTATCAGCGCATAAGCCTCCCCCTGGTAGCGGTAAATCGCAAACAGCAGACGGTTGCTGCGGTCCAGGCGCGCACGATAGAGGTTGTCCCCCACCTTCTTGACCTCGGCCGAGCGGAAATCATCCGCCTCCAGGTAGGCCTGCATCTTCTTGAATCCGGGGATTTTAGCGGGATTGATTTCGTTATAAAGCAGAACTTTCATGTCTGTAATCTTGTATCTGGTGAAGCAGTACCCGAGGTGCAACACCATAAGCTTCCGGGTAGCTATATCTGGCGTCGACATCCGCAGGAGAATGCGGATTGTCTTGTGCACGTCTTCCCTGTGATAATCGGCAGGGGCCGGATATCTTTGGATCAGCGCTTTCTGATGAGTTGAACAAACTCCATGCCATAGCGGTTCTTTTCGTCAGGCGGAAAATGGTCTCGTGAGACCTCCTGCCAGAGTGACAAATCGAACTCGGGAAAGGAGGCGTCGCCTTCGATGTCAGCATCAACCAGGGTTATATAGAGTTGATCGGCAATTGGCAATGCCAGTTTGTAAAGCATGGCGCCGCCGACGATCATCACCTCATCGACATCACCGGCAAGTTCGATCGCCTGCTGCAGGCCAGGAGCAGTTTCCGCCCCCTTTGCCGGGTAGCCGGATTGGCGGGTGACGACAATATGACGGCGATTTGGCAGCAGCCCCGGAAGCGACTCCCAGGTCTTGCGTCCCATGACAATGGGTTTGCCCACCGTCACTCGCTTGAAATGCTGCAGATCTGCAGGCAGATGCCACGGCAGGCTGTTATTCCTGCCAATCACACGATTGTGCGCCATTGCCCAGATCAGGGAGACTTGAGGTTTATTTGACACGATAACCGGCCGATGAGTCCCCTCTCCCTTTGGGAGAGGGTTGGGGTGAGGGTGAGGGAGTTAAAAAAACAACCCGTCAACAGGTGAAGATGCCGAAGCAAAACGCTTTGCCGTCATACGTCCGGCCAGGAATGCCTCACGTCCCGCCTCGATCCCTTTTTTCATCGCCGAAGCCATCAGCACAGGATCTTTGGCCGCAGCGATTGCGGTGTTCATGAGTACGCCGTCGCAGCCAAGCTCCATTGCCATGGCGGCGTCTGAGGCTGTACCGACGCCGGCATCAACGAGGATTGGCACGTTCGCATTTTCAACAATGGTGCGGATATTCAGCGGATTGCGAATACCAAGGCCGGATCCAATCGGGGCGGCCAGCGGCATCACTGCAACGCAGCCAATCTCTTCGAGTTGCCTGGCGATGATGGGATCGTCATTGGTATAAACCATCACGTCAAAGCCATCCTTGACCAGCTCTTCTGCCGCCCGCAGGGTTGCCACCACATCCGGAAACAGTGTCTTTTCGTCACCGAGCACTTCCAGCTTGACCAGGTTGTGGCCGTCAAGCAGTTCGCGCGCCAGTCTGCAGGTGCGTACAGCGGTTTTTTGATCATAGCAGCCGGCTGTATTGGGCAGAATGGTATATCGATCCGGTGGAAGAACCTGCAGAATATTGGGTTCATCGCTGTTTTGTCCCATATTGGTGCGGCGCACGGCGATGGTAACGATCTCTGCGCCGCTCGCTTCTATGGCCTCTTGAGTCTCATCCATATCCTTGTATTTGCCGGTTCCAACCAGCAGGCGGGAGCTGAAGGTGCGTCCGGCAACTGTAAATGTGTCGTTTGAATTCATAAGTTTTAAACTACTGTTGTGTTTTGTAGAAAGGGGTAACTATTCAGTACCTGCCAGGTCGTCACTGTTCCCGGGTATATCTTCCGGAAAGCGCCGTGAATACATCCATGTAGGCTCGAGTCGGCATCCCTGCCTCCTACATATCTTGAATATATACCCGGAAACAGCGACTTGGTTGGCAAAAGTTTTCAAGAAGCTGAATGGTTACGAACGGCGATTGTCAACCACCACCAATCGCATGCACAATCTCCATTTCGTCTCCAGCCTTGAGGTGATGGTCGCTGAAAGTGGAGCGGGGAACCAGCTCCTCATTGACCTCAACGGCCAGGCGCTGAGCGGTGAGGTTCAATTCCGCTATCAGGTCAGCCACTGTGGCGCCCTCGTCAAGATTACGCGTCTCGCCATTGAGAATAATTTGCATGGAACTCTAATTCAGCCTGTCGGTTAATGGTAGGATTCTACAGCAATTTTAACAATAGTTTGATCCGCGGGGTAGCGAATGACGCTTTGGAGTGAAGATATTATTTCTGTCGAGGAGGCTGCGACACTGGACGGCCTCTTTACGGTGCGGGTGCATCGTACCCCGGATGACGAAGCCTTCAGCTTTTTTGACCGCAGCAGCAATAACTGGATCTCCTACACGTGGCGGGAGATGCAGCAGCATATCGCCCGCTGGCAGCAGAGTTTGCGTGAGGAGGGATTGGTCAGGGGAGAGCGAGTCGGGGTGCTGCTGCGAAACTGTCCGCAGTGGGTGATGTTTGAGCAGGCAGCGCTCTCTCTGGGGCTGGTGGTGGTGCCGCTCTACACGGATGACCGCCCGGACAACATTGGCTACATTATCGATGACGCCAATATCCGTCTCATTCTGATACAGGATGCCAGGCGCTGGAAACGCCTGGCGCCGGTCATTGTTGAAGCTACGCCGGATGAGAGGGGGTCGCTGCAGCGTGTGCTGCTGCTTGATGAGAGTGATGAAGCGGCAAAATGTGAACGCAATGATGACATGGTCATGCGCGTCGACAGCTGGTTGAGCGCACAGCCGCCGGATTATCAACCGCGACACGGGAATGGGGAGCAGCTGGCGACCATCGTCTATACATCCGGGACTACAGGACGGCCAAAAGGTGTGATGCTGAGTCACCTGAATATCCTCAGCAATGCGCATGCCGGCATCACCATGCTGGATTGTTATCGCCAGGATCACTTTCTCTCTTTTCTTCCGCTTTCACACATGTTTGAGCGTACGGCCGGTTACTACGTTCCGATGATGGCGGGCGCCAGAGTCAGCTTTGCCAGGTCTGTGGCGCAGCTTGCCGAGGATTTCAAGAGCCGCAAACCGACGCTTATCGTCGCTGTGCCGCGCGTGTTCGAACGGGTGCTTGGCAAGTTGAATGATCGCTTGAACAAGGGGCCTCGTTTCAAGAAACTGCTCTTCAATACAGCAGTTGAAACAGGCTGGAAATACTTTTTAAGGCAGCAGGGGCGCGCCTCCTGGAAACCCTCGCTATTGCTGCACGG
>JAIVTC010000233.1:0-2875 GCA_048629055.1 Candidatus Bathyarchaeota archaeon | reverse complement strand
CTTGTCATAGAAGATATAGGTGGAGTAGTCGCTGATTTCAAAATAGACTTTTTTCTCGTCGTCATCCTTGATGTCATTGAGATTGGCGTCCAGTACGCCGTAGCCGAAACGATAGGATCTTGCTGTACTGCCGCTGGTGCTGACTGCAGTGCTGAGTTTATCAATCTGCAGAAAACGTTTCACAAGTTTATCACCGGCATAGATTTCGAGTACACCATTTGTGCCCGTCCAGTTTTGTACAGCCCGTCCGAATTTATTCTGCACCTCCTGGGTGCAAGAGGTGAGGGCTAGTAACAGGATTCCGGTGGCTAGTATTTTTAAGAAATAGGAGTAGTTATATTTTTTCATCGTAACTTCTCAAAAAGTCCATGCAATCGTAGGTTGGGCAAAGGAGGAACGACGTGCCCAACAAGCAATGCATCAGTTGGGCACGTCACTATCGCTCCTTTGCCCAACCTACAACTCTTTTCTGATGTTGTAATTGATGCGCTTCGTTCCTCAACACATCCTATGTCAGTTTGTACGCGCATGTTACTTCACCCGCATCCCTGGCTGTGCCCCTTCATCGGGAGTGAGAATGAAGAGATCCTCTCCCCCCGGGCCGGCGGCAAGCACCATGCCTTCAGAGATGCCGAAGCGCATTTTGCGCGGCGCCAGGTTGGCAACCATCACTGTCAATTTTCCCTGTAGATCTTCGGGGGCATAGGCTGATTTGATGCCGGCAAAGACGTTGCGGGTTTCACCGCCGATATCGAGCGTCAGCTGCAGCAGTTTATCCGCCCCCTCGACATGCGTCGCCTCGACGATTTTCGCGATGCGCAGATCGATTTTTGCAAACTCGTCAAAGCTGATGAGATCTGAGATCGGATCATCGGCAAGCGGCCCGGCAGCGGCAGGCGCCTTCTCGATGGTGGAGAGATCCTGTTTGGAATCTTCGACCATGGCTGCAACCTGTTTGCTGTCGACACGCGTCATCAGCGGTTTGTATTTGTCGATTTCATGCTCCAGCAGCGGATTTTTGCGAGCATCCCATGAGAGCGGTCTGATCTGTAAAAAAGATTCGGCGGCTTCGATGGTCGCAGGCAGAACCGGCTTGAGATAGATAGCGAGAAGACGGAACAGGTTGATGCCCATGGAGCAGATTTGCTGCAGCTCGTCATCTTTGCCTTCCTGTTTGGCGACTACCCAGGGCTGCATCTCATCGATATATTGATTGGCCTTGTCCGCCAGCGCCATGATTTCACGTACTGCGCGTGAATACTCCCGCGCCTCGAAATGGTCGGCAATCGCATCGCCGGCAACAGCAAACTCCTGAAAAAGCGCCTCATTATGCAATTTGTCAGCAAGTTTTCCTGCAAAACGCTTGTTGATAAATCCGGCGCAGCGGCTGGCGATGTTGACAAACTTGCCCACCAGGTCCGAGTTGACCCGCTGTGCAAAATCTTCAAGGTTCAGGTCGATGTCGTCGACGCCGGATCCCAGCTTGGCGGCGAAATAGTAGCGCAGATATTCGGGGTTGAGATGCTGCAGATAGGTGCGCGCCTTGATGAAGGTGCCGCGCGATTTTGACATCTTGTGGCCGTCCACTGTCAGAAAGCCATGAATGAAGAGCGCCGTAGGCATGCGAAAGCCGGCTCCGGCGAGTGTCGCAGGCCAGAAGAGGCCATGAAAATTCATGATGTCCTTGCCGATGAAGTGATACAGCTCGGCGCTGGAATTCTTATTCCAGTATTCGTCAAAATCAAGCGTCGGGGTGCGGTCGCACAAATTCTCGAAGCTGGCCATGTAGCCGATAGGGGCATCCAGCCACACGTAAAAATATTTGTCCGGATGACCCGGTATCTCGAAACCGAAATAGGGAGCGTCACGCGAGATATCCCAATCCTGAAGCCCGGCATCAAACCACTCATCGAGCTTGTTGGCGACAGCGGGATCAAGATGCCCGGCATGGATCCACTGCTGCAGCATCTCCTCAAAATCACCAAGTTTAAAAAAGAGGTGCTCGGAATCTTTCTCGACAGGGGTGACGCCGGAGACGGCAGAGACTGCGTTTTTGAGATCTGTCGGGGCATAGGTGGCGCCGCACTTCTCGCAATTGTCGCCATATTGATCCGCTGCGCCGCACTTGGGGCACTCGCCCCTGATGAAGCGATCCGGCAGGAACATCTGCTCCCTGGGGTCATAGGCCTGGGTGATGGTTTTGCTGTGGATATGGCCGGCATCAAGCAGACGCTGATAGATCAGGGTCGAAAAGTAGTGGTTCTCTTCGGAGTGGGTTGAGTAGTAGTTGTCAAAATCGACGTTAAAATCGGCAAAATCGGCCTGGTGTTCAATGGCGACTCTGGCGATCAGCTCTTTGGGAGTAATTCCCTCCTGGCGGGCGCGCAGCATGATGGGGGTGCCATGGGCGTCATCGGCGCATACGTAGTAACAACTGTTGCCGCGCATCTTTTGCAGACGAACCCAGATGTCGGTCTGGATATACTCCACCATGTGGCCGATATGGATCGGGCCATTGGCATAGGGGAGGGCGCTGGTAACCAGAATTTTACGCGTCATGGATGCTGTCGCAGTAGTGTATGGAATCAACTGATCATTATTTCATAGTTCACGTGAATACTTAACCAATAATTATACGGATATCTCGGGAATCCGGCAGGGTCTCACAGGGAAAGTGAGTAAGTTGGGACAGGTGATAATAAAGCAACAACCTGAAGCCCTGCAGCAGGAGGCTTTAGTCGTTTTCCATATTTTCTTGCCGTTTCTCTACTCTGTGAAGTTTGTTTATATGGTCTATGATTACTTGTGTGTTGACAGTGATATTCTTTCTCTTTGAGCTCTATCATAGGATGGTCTCTTCATGAGTTATAGATTG
>JAIVTC010000232.1:0-4651 GCA_048629055.1 Candidatus Bathyarchaeota archaeon | reverse complement strand
TGACAGCATTCAGTGAGGCGGCGGCGCAGTTGAAAAGGGATGACTATCGCAAGGCTGCCGCAGAGCTGGCTGGCTGGTTGCAAACCCTGTGGGATGGTAAGCAGTTGCTGCGTTCCGCGCAGGAGGGCAAGGCTGTTGGTACTGCATCACTGGCTGATTACGCCTATGCGGCGCAGGGTCTGAAAAGCTGGGCGCAAGTTTCAGGCGACAGTGGAATGTTGAAGCTGTCTGAAAAACTCACGGCAGTTGCATGGCAGCGTTTTTTTCCAGAGAATGGATGGCGCCTGGGCGAGAAGTTGCTGATTCCGGGACTCAAAGGCAAGCCGTTGTTGTCGGATGGCCCGATGCCTGCGCCTTCAGCGATGCTCATGGGCCTGTCTGAGAGCAGCAGGCAGCAGATGGAGCAGGCGTTAAAGATGAGCGCCGAGAAAGTCTCGGAGAATCCATTCTGGAATGCAGGGCATCTGTGGCAGTTGTATCTAGTGCAGAAGTAAGGCCATCTTGTTATCAAGTCAGCTCCTCGCACACTCGAAACCAATCTAATTTTTCACCGCAGATACATACGGATAAATATCTGTGTGTATCTGTGTTCATCTGTGGTTAAATTTAACTATGTTCGTCACTTCTCAAAATATTCGAATCGCACGCACTGTGATTGAGAGTTCACGATGAAAACAGCTGTATACCCTGGAACATTCGATCCCATCACCCTTGGACATAGCGATATCGTGCGCCGCGCCGCACAGCTGTTTGACAAGGTGATTGTTGCTGTTGCCGTGAATGCCGCAAAGACACCCACCTGGTCAGCCGATGAGCGTGTTGCGATGGCTCAACAGGTATTGGCGGAGTTGCCGAATGTCGAGGTCAAATCTTTCGATACGCTGCTGGTGACATTTGTGCAGCAGAGCCATGCCGGGGTTATTCTGCGCGGATTGCGTGCTGTTTCCGACTTTGAGTACGAGTTCCAGCTCGCTGGAATGAACCGACATCTGGCGCCGGAAATCGAGACGCTATTTTTGACTCCGGCCGCGCAATACACCTTCATCTCCTCCAGTCTGGTCAGGGAAGTGGCCTGCCATGGAGGGGATGTTTCAGAATTTGTGCATCCGATAGTGAAAAAAGAGTTGATAACACGATATAATATGCAACATGTTCCATGAGACTAAAATTCACCAGGAGTGATGATAAATGGCTCTAATTATTACCGATGAATGCATCAACTGCGATGTTTGCGAACCCGAATGCCCGAATGGCGCCATCTATCAGGGCGACGAAATTTATGAGATCGACCCTGATCTCTGTACTGAATGCGTTGGACACTATGAAGAGTCCCAGTGCGTCGAGGTTTGCCCGGTAGACTGCATACCGGTTGACCCGGATCATGTTGAGACCCAGGAAGAGTTGATGGCGAAATATGAGAGAATCACTGCTGAAGGGTGATTCGATTCACTGATTAAAAAACGGAGCCTTGGCTCCGTTTTTTTGCGACCTTCATGGATGGAGGAAGTGCAATAAGATTGTAGGGAACAATCATTGCCGCATCCACCATTAAGCGAGCCTCGAGTACTGTTAAGTATTGTTGTCATTGCGAGCGAAGCGCGGCAATCTTAAGCAGATTGCCACGTCGCCTGAGGCTCCTCGCAATGACGTGGTGGATGCGCTGCCGCTTATCCCCCCCCTACGGCCCATTTGAAACAATTTGCGAAGTTGTTGTGAATGCACCATTTTTTCTTTGGAGCCAAACTATCGCTGGCATTTAGCGCAGAAATAACTGCTGCGCTGACCGATAGTCAGACTCTTGATGGGTGATCCGCAGGCAGGGCAGGGTTCTCCCTGCTTGCCGTAGACTTCAAGTTGTTGCGCGAAATAACCGGGGCGTCCATCCTGTTGCTGAAAATCACGCAGGGTTGTTCCGCCCTGCCTGATTGCTTCATCCAGTACGGAGCGGATCGCATCCGCAAGCCGCACATACCTTTTTTCAGAGATGCGGCCCGCTGCGCGCGTGGGGCGAATGCCGGCGCGAAACAGCGCTTCGCTGGCGTAGATATTGCCCACGCCGACGACGATGTGTGAGTTCATGATGAACTGTTTGATGGCCACACGACGCCTGCGGCTTTTCCTGTAGAGATACTCTCCGCTAAAATCATCACCCAGCGGCTCGGGTCCGAGCTTGCAGAGCAGTGGATGCTGCAGCGGCGGGATCTCCATCCACAGCACCATGCCGAATCGTCTCGGATCCCGCAGTCTCAGTGCGGTCTTGCCAAATACAATATCCACATGATCATGCCGTTGAGGTGGAGTCTCTTTATCGATAATGCGCAGGCTGCCGGACATGCCCAGATGCAGCAGCAGATGTCCGCGATCCATCTGCAGCAGCAGGTATTTTGCGCGGCGAGTGACGGCATGTATGGTTTGTCCGGTGAGAATCCGGGGCAGCTGCTGCGGAATCGGCTGGCGCATGCGATGTTCGCGTACAATCACCTCCGAGATGACCTTTCCGGTTACAAATGGGGCGATGCCCCGGCAGGTTGTTTCGACTTCCGGTAACTCAGGCATGCGATACATACGTAGAATAGAGAAGGCGAATGCTACACAAAGATGGAGACCAATGTGCAACTATCTGAGCCCCTGCTAGGCGTTGATACCGGCGGAACCTTTACCGATTTTGTGCTCTTCGACGGGGAGTCGATGCGTATGCACAAGGTGCTGTCGACACCGCATGCGCCTGAAGAGGCGATTCTGCAGGGCATCAGGGAGATGGGTCTCGAGCAGCAGGGTTTTCACATGGTGCATGGCTCGACTGTCGCAACCAACGCCGCCCTGGAAGGCAAGGGCGTTGCCACGCTCTATATCAGCAACCGAGGTTTCGGGGATCTGCTGACGATCGGACGGCAGGCTCGCCCTGAACTTTACAACCTTCAGCCGCAACAGATTGATCCGCCGGTTGCAAAAGCCTGGTGTCATGAGACAGGCGGGCGGCTTTCGGCTCAGGGGGATGTGCTGGAGGAACTGAGTGAAGCAGACCTCGAAGAGATACAGAAGGTTGTTGAAATCCTCAAGCCCGAATCCGTTGCCATCAACCTGCTGTTTTCCTGGGTGGATGACAGTTTTGAGCAGCAGATTCGAGCTATCCTGCCTGATCACCTCTTTATCTCCCTCTCGTGCGAAATACTGCCTGAAATCCGTGAATATGAGCGCGGTATCGCAACATGGCTGAATGCCTGGATTGGACCATTGGTCGATGGTTACCTGAAGCGCCTGCAGCAGCAGTTGCCGCAGGCGGCCATCTCCATCATGCAGAGTTCCGGTGATACCATCGATGCCTCCCAGGCGGGAAGCCAGGCTGTACGCATGCTGCTCTCGGGGCCGGCCGGCGGTCTTGTCGGCGCAAGCTATCTGGGGCGGCTGGCCGGCAGGAAGCAACTGCTGACATTTGATATGGGCGGCACTTCGACAGATGTCGCCCTGATTGATGGCGAACCCCGGCTGACCAGTGAAGGCCATATTGCACACTGGCCGGTTGCTGTTTCAATGGTGGATATGCATACAATCGGCGCCGGTGGTGGTTCGATTGCATGGCTGGATGCAGGTGGAATGCTGCACATCGGTCCCGAATCTGCAGGGGCCGACCCCGGTCCAGCCTGCTATGGAAAAGGTGGAACCGCTGTCACGGTGACAGACGCCAATCTGGTGCTGGGCCGCCTGCGGGCGGATGCCTTCCTCGGAGGGCGCATGCAGCTTGACAGCAATGCGGCGCACACAGCCATGCAGCAGTTGGCGGAGTCGATGCAATGCACGACGCAAGAGGCTGCCCGGGGCGTCATTACGGTTGCCAATGAGCAGATGGTGCAGGCGCTGCGCAAGATCTCGATCGAACGCGGCGCCGATCCCAAAGCCTATACCCTGGTCAGCTTTGGCGGCGCTGGGGGATTGCATGTGTGTGCGCTGGCGGAGTTGCTGGGCGTGAGTGAAGCGATGGTTCCTGTTCATGCGGGAGTGCTGTCGGCGCTGGGTATGCTGACAACCCGGCCCGGACGGCAGCTCTCACGCACCTGGCAGGGAGAGCTGCTGCAGCGAGAGGATGACGAGATCGATGCGGCATTCGAACAGCTTTCAACAAAAGCTGTTACAGCGTTGCAGTCTGAGGGGCTCCCGGCAGATCAACTCGAATTTGAACGCTCTCTGGATCTGCGTTACAAGGGGCAGTCCTATACACTGAACATCGAATGGCGTGATATTCAAGGTAGTGCAGCAGAATTTCATGAGACCCATCAATCAAGATACGGACATCGTCTCGACGTGCCTGTAGAGATGCTCAATCTTCGCCTGCGCGTACGAGGAGAGGCGCATGATGTCGTCATTGAAAAACCGCCTGTAGAAAAAGCAGCAGTTCCTCTGGAGATGGTCAAAGCTGTAGGTGAATCTTCAGATGTTCCCCTCTACCAGCGTGATGAACTCGCTGTCGGGCAACAGTTTTCAGGCCCTGCCGTTGTAGTCGAGAGACTCTCCACCACCTGGATTGCAGCAGGGTGGAGTTGTACAGTGGACGCGGGTGGCAACTTGATGCTTAGTGCTGACTAAAGTGACGTTTTACTCATCAATAAAGGCTTCTCTAAAATCACCCTCTCCAAAAGAAGCGGTATAATGATAG
>JAIVTC010000231.1:0-10565 GCA_048629055.1 Candidatus Bathyarchaeota archaeon | reverse complement strand
CAGAAACAAACTCAAGCGGAATGAAGCAGCCGTGATGGCAGAAGTTCAGCAGTTGATGCAAAAAAATGTGGAGAGGGTGGAGCGGGAACTATCGTAAGAAAGTTGGCGGGAAAACAAAGTTGGCAGTTTTCAGTATGCAGTTTGCAGTAAAAACAAAAAAGTCACTGATTCAAGCAAAAATGCTTGCAGCTGGCAATGACTCGATTAGACTTCTGCCAACTGCCAACTGCCAACTGCCAACTGCCAACTGCCAACTGCCAACTTTGTTTTCCTGACTGCCACCTTTCTTACGATAGTTCCCGCTCCACCCTCTCCACATTTTTTTGCATCAACTGCTGAACTTCTGCGATAACAGCTGCTTCATTCCGCTTGAGTTTGTTTCTGTCTACAAAATAGGGATCGCTGTAGGAGACCACCACCTTGCTGAACGGCTTGGGAAGCCGGTGCTTGTCCCAGGTGGGAAAAACCCATTCACGGCTGGCCGCGATATGGGCCGCAACAATCGGGCTTCCTGACATCAGGCTGATAGAGAGCACTCCTCGCTGCAGTTGACGCGCAGGACCACGTGGCCCATCCGGTGTAATTGCCGCAGAGTGGCCCTGCTTCAGCAGTTTGGCCATCGCCTTGACCGCTTTCGCTCCGCCTTTGGATGCCGAACCACGCACCGGAATATTGCCAAAAAGGGTGATGCCCCTGGCAATGATCTCTCCATCCTTGCTGTCACTCGCCATCATTGCAACTTTTTCATTGCGTATGAACCACGCCGTCATTGCGGTGTTTTCATGCCAGGATGCATAAATCCAGGTTTGCCCCTGCTTTTTTAGCTGCTCTTCAATCTCTTTGCCGATGTATTTCACCCGGCAAGTGAACATAATCGTGCTCACTACCATTTTATACAGCCAGGAAAGCAGAAGCAGTTTCACGCTTTGCCTCGCATCAAATCACTGATGACTCCGGAAACACAATCCATCGCTCCCAGATTGGCCTGGACCACGCCGATTCCCGACTGTCCCATCGCATGGCGCATATCGGCATCATCAAAAATCTGCTCCAGCATAAGCAGCAGGGCCGCCTCATCATCTACTTGACTTAATGCTCCCGCTTCTTCTAAGAGCGTAGTAATCGACAAAAAATTCGTCATGTGCGGGCCAACGATCACAGGCAAGCCCAGTGAGGCCGGCTCAAGAACATTGTGGCCGCCGATCGATGCCAGGCTGCCACCGACAAAAGCGATATCGGATGCAGCATAAAAAACGGTCAGTTCGCCCATGGTATCTCCAAGATAAACCGATATTCCGGGCTTACAAACAGGGATCTCCGAGCGTCTGGAACTGGAGAGACCCGACTTTTCAATCATGGCCGCCACACTGTCGAAACGTTCAGGATGACGGGGAGTCAGGATCAGCAGCGCATCCGCATAGCGCTGCATGAGTTGCTGATGAACACGCAGGACTATCTCCTCTTCGCCGGCATGGGTGCTGGCCGCAATCCATACCGGACGTTGTGCGCCGCAGGCCGCTTTTAACAATGCACCCTGCTCACGAACGCTGGCGGGGATGCGCACATCGAACTTGATGCTGCCGCACAGGTGGACATCTTGTTTGACCGCTCCCAGATCAATAAATCTTTGCGCGTCGGCTGGATTCTGGACTGCAATAGCGCTAAAACCCTGCAGCGCCTCACGCGTCATCCCTGCAACACGCTGGTAACCCTTTGCTGAATCGGCCGACAGGCGTGCATTAGCCAGCACCACAGGGAGTGCTCTGCGTTTGCAGATATGCAGCAGGTTGGGCCATATCTCGGTCTCCATGATGATCAAAATCTGCGGTTGCAGCCGCTCCAGCACGCGATTGACAGCGCCAGGCATGTCAAACGGGAAATAGAGATGCGTCACCTCTTGCTGATACAACTCCCTGACCCTGTCGGCGCCTGTTGGCGTGGTGGTGGAGATAACGATTGCAGTTTCCGGATAATGCTCCTTGAACCAGCGAACCAGCGGTTGCGTTGCCTGGGACTCACCGACAGAGACCGCATGTATCCAGATGCAATTTTGCGGGATCTGCTGCGCAATATATCCGAAACGTTCGCCGATACGCTCCCTGTAACCGGGGTTTTTTCGACCACGCAGCCACAATCGCAACACCAGCAGCGGCGATAACAGATAGATTAACAGTGTATAGAGTTGTCTCATCTGTTGATCCCGGAATCAAAGAATAGTGGTATTAATGTTAGCATGAGGGCTGCTTAAGGAGACTCTAAATGAATTTAAAGGATGGGGGTTTGGGGGAAGGGCTAACATGAAATGGACCGCAAGCCATTGATATACGCCCCTTCCCCCATAGAAAAACTTGTTAGGGAGTTCTGATTGAAGCGCGAAGCGATTCGATCAGAGCTTCCTTAAGGAACCTCTGAATAAGTCCATGGGATAGGGGTTCGGGGGAAGGACAATCCGGATGTCCATTGAAAACCATGATAACCCTTCCCCCGTAGAAAAACTTGCAGGAATGCTCTGGACAAGGCGCGTAGCGACTTGATCAGAGCTTCCTTGAAACACTGTTTTCGAATGGAATTCATGTTAAAATCCATCGATTATTTCTGCAGCAGCATGAGCCGAATTCTACAATATTGTCTCAATTCATGAATTCCATCAATATTACTCGCTGATTTCATGTAGAGAGATAAGCGACTGCTTATTTTTTCTTGCATCATTTCACATACTCATTGATCAAGCCCGTAAAAGATGAAAATTTCGATGAAATACTGGCTTGGAACACTCCTCCTCATCCTCTCTCTCTCCATCGTCAGCAAAATTGCTGTCAGTGATGACAGGATCACGATCAATGGCGTGGATGAGCCACTCGAGGAGAACATTCGCCAGCATCTGACCCTCACACAACGCGACTGCCAGGCGCCCGAGTGGCGCTTGCAGGCAGCCAGGGAAGACGCAGCCGGAGAGATTACCCAGGCGCTGCAGGCTCTGGGGTTCTACGACGCAAGCATCAAATCCGGGGAGCTTCAGCATGGCGAAGAGTGCTGGAGCATCACTTTCGACATCACCCCAGGCAAGCCTGTACGCATCAAGCAGATCAATATCGATTTCGAGCAGGATGCGGCCAGGGATAGTTACTTCAAAGAACTGCTCAAAGATCTGCCCGTAACCAAGGGGGAGATCCTCAACCACGGCAACTATACCGAGACCAAAAACGCCCTGCAGACGCTTGCCCTGGAACGCGGTTACTTTGATGCTGAACTCAGCAGGCATCAGCTGCTGGTCGACCCGGAGAATCACAGCGCCGACATCGAACTGACGATGGTCAGCGGATCGCGCTATCGTTTTGGCGATGTCAGCATCAACAGCGATTTTCTCCAGCAGCATCTGCTGGATCGCCTGGTGACCATCACGCCGGGAGAGCTCTACTCCAGTGAAAAGGTGTATGAATTCCAGCAAGCTCTCAATGACAGCGGTTATTTTGGTGCTGCCGTCATCAGGGAGCGGCACGACGAGCAGCAGCGCATCGTTGATCTCGATGTCACCCTGACACCGGCCAAAAAATACGTCATAGGCTTTGGCGTTGGCGCCACCACAGACGGGGGGCCTCGAGTCAGTTCAAGTCTTGAAGACCGCTATGTCAACAGCCGCGGACACCGGTTTAAAAGCAGGATCAGGTATGAGACGCTTCTCGGCGTCAGCCTGGAGTTCCTCTACTCTATCCCGCTTGAAAATCCAACCAGGGAGTGGTTCAGTTTTATGGCGCAGATCGAAACAGTCGAAACCGATACCAGCAATCGAAACACCGGCAGGCTGGGGATACGCATGACCAAAATCCGCCCTCGTGACTGGCTGGAGACGCGCTTCCTGACGCTCAAACATGAGGAGTATGATGTCGCGGAGGAGCATGGCAGAGCCATGCCGCTGATGCTCGGGGTCAGCTGGACGCGCACCCGCAAAGACGGCACTCATCGCATCCTCAAGGGCAACAAACTTCACCTGGAACTGAGAGGCGCCGTGCATGACTTCTCCGAGGGATCACCATTTTTTCAGGCAATCGCCAAAGGAAAATGGATCAACTCTCCGTGGGAAAAAGGGCGCATCATCAGCCGTCTCGATGTGGGTTTTACCCTTGTTGATGACATCAATAATATGGCTGTATCCGATCGCTTCTTTACCGGTGGAGACAACAGCATACGCGGGTATGCTTACCAGGATTTAGGTCCGGAAAATTCGCTTGGCTACATCACAGGTGGAAAACACCTGGCGGTGGCAAGCCTGGAGTATGAACACTTTTTGAAAAAAGGGTGGTCAGTCGCTGCTTTTGTCGATGCGGGCAACGCCTTCAATGATGACGGCATCGATGTCAAAACAGGAGTTGGTGTGGGTGTGCGCTGGCTCTCTCCTCTCGGCCCGATCAAGATCGATCTGGCGCATCCTCTGGATGATGATTCAACAGATATACGCTTTGTTTTCAGAATGGGGCCGGAGTTCTAAAGATGCTGAGATGGTTTATGCGGCGCATCAAAAGGTTCCTGCTGCTGATGATGCTGATCCTGATATCGATACCTGTGGCGCTGTGGAGTGCTGCATCGACGCAGAGTGGCAGCCGCTGGTTGATCAACAGCACGCTGCATCTGCTGCCTGTGGATGTGTCGATACAGCAGATCGACGGAACCCTGCTTGATTCCCTGACATTGACAGATATCCAATTTAGCGCCGCTCCACACAGCGGCTCCCTGAAAAAGGCGCATCTGCAGTGGCGGCCGGCTGCCTTGTTGAAGCGGAAGATCCATATCGTTGATCTCACTATTGACGGCCTGGTCCTCGATATCGGCGAAACGGAGAGCAGCAGCGAACCCACAGAAATGCCACAACTACCGGTGGCGATTAATCTCGACAGTGTCAGGATCACCAACACCGAGGTGATGCTGCAGGGTAAAACCCACCATATTGACTCTATTGAACTCAGTGCCCACACAGGCAAAAACCAGTTTATCGTGGAGTCATTGAGCATCTCGGCAAAACCGCTCAAACAGGCCACTCTCAAAGGAGAGATTTCACTGCTTGCGCCCTACCCGCTCGACTTCTCTTTCAACTGGGAGGGTGACCTTGCCGAGGCAGGCCTGCTCAAGGGTGAAGGCGTCCTGCAGGGGGATCTCGATGCCCTGACTCTCGATCACCGCATCACTGCCCCCGTCTCTCTCTCGACCCGGGCAAAGGTCACCCTCGGAAAGAGTCCGCAGATCGATCTACAGGGAGAGTGGAAAGATCGCTCCTGGCCGCTAAACAGTCATCTTAGCGGCACAGCGGAGTACCAGAGTCCGCAGGGAGAGTTTACGCTCAGCGGAACGGCTGATGCCTATCAGGTGAGCATCGATGCTCCTGTCTCTGGCGTCTCCATCCCGCAGACGCAAATCTCACTGACCGCCAACGGCAATACGGAGGAGTTGCAACTCGCTCCGCTGAGCCTCGAACTGCTCAACGGGACACTGACAGCAGAGGGAAAAATCAGCTGGAGTGATAACCTGGCATGGGATCTGCGGATTGCTGCACAGGAGATAGAGCCGCAGCAACAGTGGCCGGAGTATGCCGGGGAACTCTCAGGCAAACTTGCTCTGCAGGGAGAGATGATCGACGGCGCGCCTGAATTATCCCTGCAGATCCAGGAGTTATCAGGAACGCTGCGTGATTACGACATCGCCGGCACAGGCAAAGCGCAATGGGCTGCCGGCCAGCTGACTGTCGAACAGATGATGCTGCAATCCGGTGACAACCGGGTGAAACTCAACGGCGTCATGGGAGAGACTCTTGATTTTGATTTCACAATCGAGGCCCCCGCGCTGAAACAGCTGTGGCCGACGCTCAGCGGGTCGCTGCAGGCAGAGGGTAAACTGCAGGGCACACTCGAATCCCCCCGCGTGGAGATCCATGGCAGCGGCAGCAAACTGGCGCTGGATACCTACAAGGTAGGCGCACTCAAGGCGGATATCGTGTGGGTTCCTGATGATCCCTCCGCTTCCATGACTGACCTGCAACTGCAGAATGTCGCTATCTCAAACCAGACCTTCAACAAAATCATGATCAAGGGGCCGGGGAATCTTGCACAGCACCAGCTGGAGCTCAAAGTTGCAGGCAATTTGCTGAACCTGGATATGCAGCTCAAAGGGGGTTATGCGCAACAACACTGGTCAGGAGAGATCTCGGAAGGGACGATTCGGGTCGAAAATGCAGGCAGTTGGAAGTTATCCAATGCAGTAGAGATCGTCGCCGGACCGGAGAGGCTGGAGGTCCAGCAGCACTGCTGGAAACAGCAAAATGCCGAGCTTTGCGCCCATGGTAAATGGGAGCAGGATGGATCGATTCAGGCTGATGCAAAGCTTTCCCAGCTGCCGCTTGCGCTGGTGCAGCCCCTGCTGCCGCCTGGAGAAAAAATTGAAGGCCGCGTCTCCGGCACACTCAAAGCCACTGGCACTGTGGAATCACCGCAGCTGGAAGTCGAACTGGAGTTGCCCACCGCCCGCTACCTTGCTGTCACTAAAGGCGAGCAGCCCAACATCGACCTGCGCAAGGCAAAGGCCAGCGCCACACTGCAGTCGGGCCAGTTGAACGCTAAAATCAATTTTGATGTGCGGGCCAATGAGAGAGGCGCATGGGGAGAGGCACAGGGGGAGCTGCAGGTGGATTTCTCAAAGGAGAATCAGCCCATCGATGGGAAAGTCATCCTCGATGTCCCGGACCTGACGCCGCTGCTGGCGCGCACGCCAAAAATCAAGGATGCCAAAGGAAGCGTACACCTGCGGGCGAAGATCAGCGGCACGACAGCAGCACCTCTGGTAACGGGAGATGCCGAACTGAAAAATGGCGCATTCACGCTTCCTGACCTCAATCTCAACGTCACCGGCATCTCCCTGCAGGCAAAAGCAGATCAGGATGGGCAAGTCCAGCTCAAAGGTGAGGCCAGCTCGGGAAAAGGCAAACTGCTCCTCGACGGCAAGGCTTCAATCAACCCGCAGCAGGGATTTCCATTCTCCATCAGCATCCGCGGCAAGGATGTGCTGGTCGCCCAGATACCCGAAGCCGAAGTATTGATCTCTCCTGATCTGAAGCTTTCCGGCGGCATCAAGGAGCTGGATTTGAGCGGACGTCTCGATATCCCTAAGGCCCGCATCCAACTCCATGATATTCCCCCCACTGCTGTAGACGTCTCTGAAGATACAGTGATCATTCACAGGGGCAAAAAAGTCCCTCAAAAAGAGAGTGGCGGTATGGTGATGGCACTCAACAGCAACATCGAGGTGACACTGGGAGATCAAGTAAGTTTCAAGGGGTTTGGACTGACAACAGACATCAGGGGGGCATTGCATGTGAGCAGTGAAGCGCAGAAGCCCGCTATTGGTGAAGGCCAGCTATCCCTGCACAATGGCACATACGCCGCCTATGGACAGAATCTGACCATAGAGCGCGGCAATATTCTCTTCGATGGCCCCGTCGACAACCCGCGTCTGGATATCCGCGCATTTCGCGCCAGGTCTTTCGATGGGGTCAGAGCCGGGGTCGCCATCACCGGCAATGTCAAGAACATCAATACCAGAGTCTTCACTGAACCCGCCAAGTCGGAGACTGAAGCGCTCTCCTACCTGATCGGCGGTGGCGGCGCATTTGACCAGAGCAGCGTCGCACTCGGAAAATATCTAACGCCGCGTCTCTATGTCGGCTATGTACTGGGGCTGTTCGACTCCTCATCCGTGCTTGTGGTGCGCTACAGGCTGACAAAATCACTCAGCCTCGAAACCATGACAGGCGACCAGCAGAGCGTGGATCTCTATTACAACATCGAAAGAGACAGCCTTTTCAAGCGTAACAAATAGAGCATCTTGCAAAACTCGTAGATAGTGAGTTTTGTCATCTCGAACGAATGTGAGAGATCTTATGAGCCTCTTGCAAAACTCCGTCATTCCGGCATGTTTTTAGCCGGACTAAAGCGCTTGCGCTTTGAACGCCCATAGGGCGGCCCGAAGGGTGAGCAAAGCGAATAATCCATTTTCTCGATCTGTAAGTGGTTGATTCTATAGATTCCGGCCTTCGCCGGAATGACGTATTTTGGAGTTTTGCAAGAGGCTCGGAAGTGTACGATAAAAATGAGTTGATACATTGCGTTGAAAATTGATAACCTACGTCCATGATACAGGGGCATCGCTACCCCCCTCTACGGATATCCGGCTTTCAAATTGGGCAAAGGCAGGATTCAGCACAATGCTGTGAATCTTGCCATGCCATTCACTACTTGACGGATGTGTTAATGTGTCCAATTCGCACCAAAATACTGGAGTCAGATTGGAAAAATGGTTAAGGTGTCGCTTTTACTGGGAATAATATGATGAGGATAAGAAAATGAAAAGAATTGCACTTATGGTAGCCAGCATCTCCCTGCTTTTGCTTTGCACGTCAGCATGGGCTGGAGGAAAAGAAGATCCGGACCTGGTTATTGTCACTGGAGAACACTGGACAACTGCATCCCGTGATGAAAAGGTGGCGTATCTTTTTGGTATAGGCAATATGCTTGAAATCGAGCAAGCCATGCAGGGAAAGAATCCGTCCAAACTCATTCGTAACAACAGTATCGTTCCAGTCCTGATTAAAGGACTCTCCGGTCTGTCGACAAATAAAGTGAGGGAGATGCTCGACCAGTGGTATAAGAAAAGACCAGCTCAGCTAAAGCGATCTGTCATAGAAGTACTCTATACTGAATTTGCGCTTCCAAATATTGGATCCTGAATAAACGAGAGGAGTAACACGAAATGAAAACAATCACTATTCCGATACTGGCTATTATGTTATTTGCTTCCGCGGGTTGTACTGATATGACCAGAACACAACAGGGGACGCTCTCTGGGGCAGCTATTGGCGCAGCTGGCGGCGCAGGTATTGCCGCACTGTCAGGAGGCAGCGGTTGGACCGGTGCAGCAATAGGTGCTGTTGCAGGAGGAATTGCAGGAAACATAAAGAGCAAGCGATAACGATCGTTACATCTCAAAAACGTAACTTCCCAATAACTGCGTGCATGGCAGCAATTCATAGGATGTGCTGAGTGAAACGAAGCTTCCGCGTCCTGCTCACGCCCCTGACCTACGTCCATGTAGGCCAAGCGCATCGATTTGGCGTAGACATTGATGCGTCTCGTACCTCGACACATCCTATGCAAAACCGAATGCACGGGGTTATCGAGAAGTTACTCTATGACATCTGTTCTGGCAAATGCGAAAAATCACGGAAAACCCGCTTTCGAGCGGGTTTTGTTTTTTATGATTTCTCTCTTGTCGAACTCATCTTCCCCACACCGTAAAGCATATATCCTTTTGTCATAGAAAGATTCAGGGGGATTATCCCTTAAAGCAACTTCATAACTTTTATATAAAAGAACTATGGAATTCGAAAACAACATATTGCAATTAGGTGGTTTTTTCACGGTGACGATTGGAATCATCGTGCTGTTCGTCGGCAAGCGGTTAAACGACGCCGTCGGTTTCCTGCGCGAGTTCAGCATTCCCGAACCCGTCACCGGCGGTTTGATTTTTTCGCTGCTGATCACTCTCCTGTACGCCGCATCCGGCATCGAAATCGAGTTCGATCTCGAAGCTCGCGACATCCTGCTCATCTACTTCTTCACCACCATCGGCATCAATTCGAGCCTGCGAGATCTGATTGAGGGCGGCAAGCCGCTGGTGATCCTGCTCGCGATCACCATCGGCTATATGATTGTGCAAAACCTGACGGGTATTACCATAGCCTCTCTATTCGGGCTGCAGTCACAGGTCGGTATGCTGGGCGGCAGTGTTTCGCTCATCGGCGGTCATGGAACAGCAATCGCGTGGGCGCCGCAAATCGCTGAGGAGTACGGCGTCGTCAACGCCATGGAGATCGGTATTGCCTGCGCCACCTTTGGTCTGATCCTGGCGAGCCTCATGGGCGGTCCGATCGCGAAGTTCCTGATTGCCAGACATGATCTGAAACCGCTCAAGATCGAAGCAATTGACGTCGGTGTCTCAAACGAGAGCAAAAAAGAGGGCATCGGACACCTCGATTTTCTGGACGCCATCCTTGCAATTCACATAAGCATCATTTTCGGTTTTATGCTTAACGAAGGTTTGAAGGAGCTTGGACTCAAGCTGCCGCTGTTTGTCACCTGCCTGTTCGCCGCCATCATCCTTACCAATGCGATTCCAAAGTCGTTTCCCCGGCTCACCGGAACCGAGTGGCCGAGCCGCAAGCCCGCCATCGCCTTGATTGCGGATATCTCGCTGGGTACATTCCTGGCAATGTCACTCATGAGTATGCAGCTTTGGACGCTGGTGGATCTCGCAGGCCCTATCTTCACCATGCTTTTCGCACAGTTCCTGATAGCGATCCTGGTGACCCTGTTCATCGTCTTTCCGCTCATGGGGCGAAATTACGATGCCGCCGTGGTGTCAGCAGGATTCGGCGGTATTTCGCTGGGCTCCACACCCACCGCCATGGCGAACATGTCGGCGGTAGCAAAACGCTACGGCGCCTCGCACCTGGCGTTCGTCATCGT
>JAIVTC010000230.1:0-6698 GCA_048629055.1 Candidatus Bathyarchaeota archaeon | reverse complement strand
CTCACAGCGCAGAATAAACAGAAGATTTAGTCGTTGTCCAAAAATAACTTCCCGATCCTGCTTGCCCTGTTGACTGTCTTCTGCGTTCCAGCAAGAGTTACATAACGCTGCTATGCGCCCCTTGCTGGGCCTTGAATACGAACAACATTGCTGCGCGATATCGGGAAGTTATTTATGGACAACTCCTTAGTGGTTCTTCGAGGTCATTTTTTTCTGATTTTACGTGCCATGGTGACCCGCTCATGTCCTGCAAGGTCGTTGAGGGTGTTGATCTCGCCGAGAGCTGATTGATGCATGAGTCGTCGTACGGCGCTGCCCTGGTCATAGCCGTGTTCCAGCAGCAGATACCCTCCGGGTTTGAGATAAGCTGATGCTTGTGAAATGATCAGGCGGATCGCATCCAGTCCATCGGCTCCGGAAGCCAGTGCCGCGCGGGGTTCGAAGCGCAGGTCGCCCTGCTGCAGATGCGGGTCATCATGCGGGATATAGGGGGGGTTGCTGAGCAGGATCTCTACCCGGGTGTTTGCCGGCAGCGCATCAAACCAGTCGCCCTGGAGGAGCTGAACGTTGTCAATATGCAATGCTGCGGCATTGTGAATGGCGATATCCAGTGCCCGGCGCGACCGGTCTGTTGCGAGGATGCTCCATGCGGGCCGCTCGGTGGCGATGGCCAGTGCAATGGCGCCGGAGCCGGTGCCAAGATCTGCAACAGTGATGCTGCGCCCGGCAGGGAAGAGGTTCAGGCATGTTTCCACCAGCAGTTCTGTATCCGCCCTGGGAATCAGTGTGTCAGCGGTGATTCTCAATGGCAGCGACCAGAATTCGCGTTCTGCTGTCAGGTGGGCGATCGGCGTACCCTGGATACGCTTGTTGACGAGATCTGTATAGCGCTGTAGTTGCAGATCGTCCAGGCAGGTGTCAGACCAGGCGATCAACCAGCTGCGTGATTTGCCCAGCAGATGCGCCAGCAGAATTTCAGCTTCGAGCCGTGCGGCGTCGACATGCGGCTGCAGCTGACAGGCTGCTGTCTGTATGGCCTGTTTGACGGCTGCCTTGCCGTTCATCTGTTTAACCTCTTCGTGGTCAGCCGAAAAATGTTCCTGCATATCCGGCACTTCCGCCATCCGTGGCGGTCGGAAGACCATTGCTGCGTCGAGGAGGCGTCATGTATTGTAGGAGCGGTCATCTGACCGCGAACAAACAACTCATGCATCGGCAAGGGTTGCAAGTTGTTCGGCCTGATCCTCCTGAATCAGCGGATCAATAATAGTGTCGAAACTCCCGGCCATGACCTCATCCAGCTTGTAGAGCGTCAGGTTGATGCGATGATCAGTCACTCTGTTCTGCGGGAAATTGTAGGTGCGGATGCGCCCGGAGCGGTCACCGGAGCCAACCTGCAGTTTTCTCTCTGCTGAACGTTCATCGTGAGCGGCCTGCTGCGCCTGGTCGAGAAGACGGGTTTGCAGCAGCGCCATGGCGCGCGCCTTGTTTTTGTGCTGGGAGCGTTGATCCTGGCACTCGACGACCTCGCCGGTCGGAAGATGGGTAATGCGGATGGCCGAGTCGGTTTTGTTGACATGCTGACCGCCGGCGCCGGAGGCGCGGAAGGTGTCGATGCGAAGATCGGCGCTGTTGATCTCGATGGCGTCGATCTCGGCGGCTTCAGGCAGTATCGCGACCGTACAGGCGGAGGTGTGAATACGCCCCTGGGACTCGGTATCCGGTACACGCTGTACGCGATGGGTTCCCGATTCATACTTGAGCCGGGAGTAAACGTTTCTGCCGCTGATGCGGACAATTGCTTCCTTGTAGCCTCCCATCTCACCCTGGCTTTCACTGATGCTCTCCACCTGCCAGCTGCGTGCTTCGGCGTAACGCAGATAGGCGCGCAGCAGGTCGCCGGCAAACAGGGCGGCTTCAGCGCCACCGGTGACGGCGCGGACTTCGAGGTAGATATTGCGATCATCCTTGGGATCCGGAGGCAGCAGCAGCATCTGCAAGCGTGGCTCCAGCTCGGCGATCTGCTGTTTGGAAGTCTCGATCTCCTCTTGCGCCATCTCCGCCATCTCGGCATCGGCAAGCATCTCGGTGGCGCCTTCGAGGTCGCTTTCAAGATCAGTGTAGTGGTTCCAGGCGGTAACAATGGGATCGATTTGCGCATACTCCCTGGTCAGAGAGCGGTACTGATTCTGATCGCCCTGAACGTCAGGCTGCGCAAGCAATGCAGTGATTTCCTGCAAGCGCTCACTGGCCTGCTCCAGTTTGCGGCGGATAGAGTTGTTCATTTAGAGTTCATTATTGAGTTTATTACCGGAATCCTTGAGTGGCCAATGTCTTTACAAAACAAATGCGTCAAATTCTAAAAATATCTCTCGCCAAGAACGCCAAGGGCGCAAAGGTTTTTCTTGGCGAGCTTTGCGTCTTTGCGAGAGAAAATATTTTTCATGCCTTGTCAGTCTGAGACTTGGTCTTGCTAGAGCTGTTACTGCTTCAGTTGAAAGAGGGTGTTGGCGGCTTCAAGAATTTCGGTTTTGCCGTTGCTGCCGGCTTCACGAAGCGTGGTGCTGGGTATGTGCAGGAGTCTGTTTGTCAGAGTATGCGCCAGAAACTGTAAAACCTGGTCTGCATCCTTGCCGTTGCGAAGCTGGCGCAACGCCCGCTGCAGCACCTCGTCACGATCACGCTCTGCGGCCGAGCGGAAGGAGTGAATCAGGGAGACTGCATCGAGGGATTTCATCCAGCCAAGATAGCTGCTGACCTGCTGCTCGATAATCTCCGTCGCCTCTTCGGCTGCCTGTTCGCGTGATTTCATATTCTCCTGAATCACCTCATGCAGGTCATCGACGCTATAGAGATAGATGTCTCTCAACGATCCGACCTCTGCTTCAATATCACGCGGCACAGCGATGTCCACCATGAACATCGGGCGATGTTTGCGCTTTTTCAGAGCGCTTTCAACCGTGCCCTTGCCAAGGATCGGCAGCGGGCTTGCAGTTGAGGAGATGACAATATCAGCTTCAGCAAGATGCGCGGAAATTTCAGTCAGGCCAATGGCGTAGGCATCAAACTGCTGCGCCAGTTTGCGTGCATTTTCAAGGGTGCGGTTGGCGATAATCATGTGCCGGACACCCTGTTGGTGCAGATGCCTGGCTGCCAGTTCGATGGTTTCTCCGGCCCCTATCAGCAGCGCCGTTTGCTCCTCGAGGTTGGCGAAAATCTGTTTTGCAAGGGTGACGGCGGCAAAAGCGATGGAGACAGGACTTGAGCCGATTGCGGTATCGGTGCGCACTTGCTTGGCGACAGCAAAGGTGTGCTGAAAGAGTCTGTCCAGCAATTTTCCACAAGCCTTGGCGGAGCAGGATGTTTTCCAGGCTGCTTTTACCTGGCCGAGAATCTGCGGCTCGCCGAGCACCAGTGAATCAAGACCGCAGGCGACACTCATCAGGTGGTGAATGGCATCCGTGTCACAATGGCGGTAGAGGTATGGCTTCACCTGCCGGGCTTCAAGGCCGTGAAAGTCAGTGAACCACTTTTCAACGCGGGAACAGCTATCCTCATCGGCAGCGCAGTAAATCTCGGTGCGGTTGCAGGTTGACAGGATCACGGATTCATCGACGCCTGCCTGTTCGTGCACTCCTCTCAGGGCAGCCACGATGATGTCAGGCCCAAAAGCAAGGCGCTCACGAATATCGATGGGAGCAGTTTTGTGATTGAGGCCGATGGTTAGTAGCATAAGAAAAAAAGTTTGCAGTATTCAGTTATGTAGGATGCTGCTGAGCTTGCGAAGCGCATCTGTCGAGTACATCCCGCAATCGATGCGCTTCGTTCCTCAGCAGCATCCTACGCTGCACCGAGTTATTGAGCAATTACCGCATATTGTACCAACTCTTTAATAATATTGGTAAAAGAGTGTAATCAACATATACTGCGCATCTATGAAGCTGTTTTCCAAAAAAATCAGAACCATCGTTATCACCTTTGCAGCGCCTCTGCTGCTGTCGGTATCAGTAACAGCTTCCCCGGCAGCAGAGCAAGAGCAGCTGCAAGCTGGTGACGCGGTACTCAACTCGCCCGAGCTCATGTCTCATTACCTGGCGGCAGAGATTGCTGCGCATGATGGCGATCTTGCAACTGCATTTGAGCACTATATGCAGATCATGATTCCCGCCAACGAGGTCTCTATTGCCCGCCGCGCTACCCATATTGGCCTGCATTTGAAATCTGAAACGGTCACACAGGCGGCAAAATTGTGGACGCAATTGGCGCCTGATGACCTGGATGCGTGGAAGGCGCTGCTGGTGCTGCGTGTCAATGCCGGTGACAGTGAGGGGGCTTTGCAAGCGATAGACTCTCTGATGAAGGCGGCTGAGGCACAGCAGAGTGATGGTTTTATCCAGGTTGCGGCTGTTGTTGCCGAAGGGAATGACAAGCAGCTTGGGTTGGAGTTGGTAAAGAGTCTGGCTGAACGCCATGATCGTGACCCAAGGGCGCACTATGCTCTGGCAATTGCCTACTTCAGGCAAAAGGATCAGGCGGCTGCAGAGCACTCTTTGAAAGAGGCGCTGTCGCTGAAAAAGGATGATCCCAAAATCTGGATATTGCTGGCGCGGATTCTTGATGCGCAGAATCGTACAGACGAGAGTGAAAAGCTGTTGCGTCAGGGAGTAGAGCAACTCCCCGGCAATGATCTGTTGCGTCTCGCTTATGCCGAGCATCTTGTCATCCATGAAAAATATGAGCGCGCCTACAAGGAGTTCAAGCTGCTGCATAAGACGTTGCCGGAAAGTGATGAGATCACCCAGGCGCTGGGCAGCCTTGCAATCGAGCTGCAGTACTGGAGCGATGCGCGGGCAATATGGCTTGAGATGAAGAAGCGACACGGTAGAAAAGACCTCGCACTCTATTTTCTTGGTCAGATCGAAGAGGGCAGCGGCAGTGCAAAAAAGGCGCTTGAATATTACAACAAGGTCGGGGGAGTGCTGCGCACCGATGCGAAAATCAGAAGCGCGCAGCTGCTGGCAAAGCAGGGTGACCTGCCGAAGGCGCTGAAGATGATTACTACAGCACGGCTCTCTGCCATGGAGGATGCAGTGCGTCTCTATCTGGTCGAGAGCGACCTGTTATCTGACGCCAACAGGGGTATGCAGGCGATGGGCTTGCTTGATAAAGCGCTTGCCGAGCATCCGCAGCAGGTTGACCTGCTGTATGCGCGCGGAATGCTGGGAGATGACATGGGCTCTCTGCAGATCCTGGAGCGGGATATGCGGGCGATTATCAAAATTGACCCGGAAAATGCCCAGGCGCTGAATGCCCTTGGTTATACCCTCACCGTCTATGCCGATCGTCTGCATGAGGCGCGTGAGTTGATTCAAAAAGCCTATGCGCTGATGCCGGAGAGTGCTGCGATCCTGGATAGTATGGGGTGGGTTGAATTCCGCCTGGGCAATCTTGACGAGGCAGAGAAGTATTTGCGCATGGCGGCTGATAGGGACGATGACAGTGAGATCATGGCGCATCTTGGGGAGGTGCTGTGGGTCAAGGGGGATCGTAAAGAGGCAAGTCAAATTTGGCGGGATGCGCTGCTCAAGGAGCCGGAGAGTGAATACCTGCTCGATGCCATGAAGCGGCTGTTGCGGCAAGATGAGCAGTAATACTCCAGTAACAGTGCAGGGAGCATGCCTGGGAATTTGTCGGGGGTAAGGCCTCTTTTTGCGACCTCCATCCTTGGAGGTCGCTGTCGCTTATCCCCCCTACGGGTTATTTGAAAAGTTGCCAGGTTATCTATGACTGTTAGCAGCGGCTGGCCCGCACCGGCAAAACTCAATCTGATGCTGCATATTACGGGCCGCAGGGAGGATGGCTATCATCTGCTGCAGACAGTTTTTCAGTTTATCGATTACTCTGACGTGCTCTCTTTTGAAGTGACGCAGAGTGGCGATATTCAGCAATTGACGCCAATTGCCGGTGTTGATGCGGAACATGATCTGATTATTCGCGCCGCCCGCTTGCTGCAGCAGCACAGTGGCTGCAGTCAGGGCGCGGCAATCTCGATAGAGAAGCGTCTTCCCATGGGGGGAGGGCTCGGAGGAGGAAGTTCCGATGCCGCCACCACCCTGGTTGCGCTGAATCACCTGTGGGGAGTTGGTCTGCCGGTTGGCGTGCTTGCTGAACTTGGAAGCCGGCTGGGAGCGGATGTCCCCGTGTTCGTGTATGGAAACGCCGCCTGGGCCGAGGGTGTTGGCGATGTTTTGCAGCAGATCGAGCTGCCGCAGCCCTGCTATCTGGTGGTAAAACCCCCGCTGGAGATTGCTACAGGAAAATTATTTTCAGATCAGGAATTGAAAAGAGATTGTTCTGCGATTACAATAGCCGACTTTATTGCCGGTGATACTCTTAATGTTTTCACCACCGTGGTCAAAAAACGCTATCCGGCAGTTGCAGAGATGATGGAACTGTTAGGGAAATTCGGAGAGGTGAGATTGACGGGGACGGGCGCATGCCGCTTTCTCAGCTTCGAGACACAGCAACAGGCCATTGAGGCAGCACAGCAGATCCCGCAGCAGTGGGACTATTTTGTTGCACAGGGTTTAAACAGGTCGCCGCTCTACCGGCGGCTTGACAATGTATAAGGAACCATTACTGGGGCGTCGGCAAGCGGTTAAGCCACTAGACTTTGACTCTAGCATCGTAGGTTCGAT
>JAIVTC010000229.1:0-3145 GCA_048629055.1 Candidatus Bathyarchaeota archaeon | reverse complement strand
TATTGCAAAACCTGTCACGACCCAGGACAGCCTCAGCTGCCAGCAATAACGGGGCTATGCCATGTGATGACGGATCCATGATTGCCGAGTCCATGCCTGCTTCAAGCGCGAGGACCAGGAATGCCTGGTTGATATACTTTCTTGCAGGCGAGCCGTATGACATATTGCTCAGCCCCCCTGTCAGGTGCGCACCTGGATATGTTTCACGCACCCGCCGCATAGTTTCACACGCAATGATTCCCGCATCATCACCGGTGGAGATCGCCATGATCAACGGGTCGATATAAAGCTTTTCATCTGATATGCCAGATTTGCGAGTCGCGTTTATCAGCCGCTCGATGATGTTCATTCGGTCATCTACGGTCTTTGGGATGCCGTTGTCATCTAACGCGAGCACGATGACCGGACACTGGTATTCGGCCACAAGCGGCAGCACATGTTCAAGACGCTCGGGTTCACCACTTATTGAGTTGATCATCGGCTGCTGGTCGACTGCCTCAATCGCCAGCTTCAGCGTTGCTGCATTGGGGCTATCCAGGCACAGCGGAACATCAACGGTATGCTGCACGGTCTGTACCAGCCAGACCAGGTCTTCAGCCTCTCTTTCCGTGCCGGTACCGGCATTGACATCCAGGTAATCGGCGCCGGCTTCAACCTGCTCCTGTGCCAACCGCTCTATCAATGCTGCATCGCGCTCCCTTATTGCTGCCCCAACCTGCTTGCGTGTTCCATTGATCTTCTCGCCAATAATAATCATGCCTGCTTTTCCTTTTCTAATCCGGTATCTGATTGTTTATCCGGGAAACGGGTCGCGAACGCGAGCTCACGATTGAAGTTTTTCTGTTGCTTCAGATCGATCCTCGCCGCACGCCGCGCTATCTGATCCGCCTGATCGCGCATTTTGCTGGAGACCAGTGCCATCTTGGCGCCGGTGCCGGCAGCATTACCGGCCTGCAAATACGATGCATTCGGCAGTCGCGGCAACAGTCCGATATCGATTGAGCTTTCCACGTCCAGGTAAGATCCAAACGCACCTGCCAGCACCAGTTCTTCGATCTCATCGTCCTTCGTATTTGAAAGCTTTAGCAACGTCCTGATACTTGCCATGACTGCAGCTTTGGCCAACTGGACTTCGCTGATGTCCTGCTGGGTACTAACAATGTCTTTGCCGGGACCGGTATCTTTTGCTTCGACGAGCAAATATTCTCTTCCCGAAGCATCCTGCCGGACGCCTGCTTCGTCCAGTTGCAGATGGCCGCGATAATCGATGGCGCCCGTCTGCCAGAGCAGCGCAACTGCATCGATGACACCGGAGCCACACAAACCAACAGGCGGCTGGTCGCCAATGGTTTTCATGGAAAGACCATCCGCAGTGAGCTTGATTTTCTCGATGGCGCCGGGTGCTGCTCGCATCCCGTGCCGGATATGCCCACCCTCAAAAGCCGGTCCGGCCGGGCAGGAGGCTGTCAGTAGCAAACCATGTTTGGGCCTGGACAATGCGATCTCGGTATTGGTACCAATATCAATCCCCAATGAAGTGTGACTGCAATTGTGCAATCCATTCGCGAGAATCATTGCAACGTGGTCAGCACCAACAAACGCGCCGATAGCCGGCAGCACATGCACATACACATCGTTGGGCAAGTCGATTCCAACCTCCCCTGCCCTGGTGTCAACAGCCGAAGTGGTAGCGGCAATAAACGGCGCGGCCAGCAAACCATCGGCTGGCAACTCAAGAAAAAGATGTGTCATTGCAGTATTTCCCACCACGCACAGGTCTGCGATCTGATCAGAATCAACACTCACCTGATCAGGCAGGGTATCAACCAGTTCCTCAATGAGTTTTCTAATCCCTGTCTGCACGCAGTTGGCCAGTTCTTGTGCCTGCTTGCGGCCTTTTTTCGCGTAAACCAGGCGGCTGATCAGGTCTTCGCCATAACTGATCTGCGGATTGGGGATACCACAGGCAGCCAGTTGATCACCTGTTTCAAGATCGAGTAGATAGGCGGCGATTTTGGTGCAACCGATATCTACCGCCACACCGAGCGGGCGTTTGCCTGCCCCGCAGCAGCCGATCACTTCATCGCCCCTGGTAAACACCGTGAATTTCCAATCGGATTCGCGGGCTAAACGTGAAAGACCGCGGATAAGCCGTATACTTGCTTGCCAGCAGGTATTGCCGCCCAGCTCTGAGTTCAGGATCTGCGTGACTCTTTCAAAATCAGAAACTGTGTCCTTCAACGTCGGTGCGAACGCCTTAATACTATGGCGCGATATACAGGAATCAACGCTGACTCTTTGAGTCTTTCCATCCAGTTGCAGTCTTTGCTGATTCCCAAGTGTCGTACGCGGTATGTGTACACCCGCGTCACCGTACAAGTGTGTCCTGCACGCAAGCCGCTGACCGGTCTCGATTTCCTCCTGGTTTAACACGCGACTCTCAGCCTCGGTCGGCGCAGGTACATTTTCGCCCAACACGGTGACACGACAGCGGCCGCATAAGCCATTGCCACCGCAATTGGCAGCGAGGATCAGGCCTGCTTCACGCCCCGCTTCCAGCACCGTTGAACCGGCTCTCACCTCGACCCGTGTGCCAACTGGCTGAAAAGCTACTCTAATTGATTCAGGCTTGGACACCGACATCCAGCCATGTTTTGGCGAGCCTCACAGCCGCCTGTGCATCAGCACCCCAGTCGTCCGCACCCACAACTTTGCACACCCCGCCATCTACCGGGCCGCCACCGATCATGATGCGAACCTTGTCCCTGAGACCTGCTTCTTCTATCAGGCTAATGGTTTCCTTCATCGAATCGAAGGCAAGCGTCAGCAAACCGGACATGCCAAGTACGCTGGCGTTGGTTTCCTTAAGTGCCTCGACAAATCGGGCAGGCGGCACATCAACACCAAGGTCAGTCACATCCATATTTGCCGATTTCAGCATGTTGACGACGATGTCTTTGCCGATATCGTGAATGTCACCCTGGACCGTACCGAAAACTACTGCGCCAACACTGACCTGGGTCGTCGATTGAAGCCCCGGCTCCAGGAGTTCACCGACCTGCTTGAAAATCTCACCGGACATCATCAGGTCAGAAACAAAGTACTCGCTTTTCTCGAAGCGGTCACCGACTTCGGCCATACCCTG
>JAIVTC010000228.1:0-12633 GCA_048629055.1 Candidatus Bathyarchaeota archaeon | reverse complement strand
GCCAGGGTCCATAGTTATTCGAGCAGTTGGTCGTCAGTACCGGCATGCCATAGGTGTGGAACCAGGCACGCACCAGGTGATCGGAGGCCGCCTTGGATGCCGAGTAGGGTGAATTGGGGGCATAGGGCGTCTCCTCTGTAAACAGTCCCTCGCTTCCCAGGGAGCCATAGACCTCGTCTGTGGAGACATGCAGAAAACGAAACGACGTCTGCTCGTCACCATCCAACCCGCTCCAGTATTTGCGTGCACACTGCAGCATATTTGCTGTGCCTGCGACATTGGTCTGGATAAAGGCCATGGGTCCGTCGATGGAGCGGTCGACATGGCTCTCGGCGGCAAAATTGACGATGGCCTGCGGTTGATATTGATCCAGCAACGACTTGATCAGCGCCTCATCTCCGATATCACCCTCGACAAAAACATGACGCTCGTTTTCCATAAGATCGGAGATGGTCGCCAGGTTGCCGGCGTAGGTCAGCAGATCAAGATTGACCACCCTGACATCCTGTTCGAGTAAAAAACGCACAAAGTTGCTGCCGATAAAACCCGCGCCGCCAGTGACAAGGATTGTTTGCATAGCCTATTTCCTGTAAATTTGTTTTTTAACCACAGATGAACACAGATTTTTTAGAAAGCTCTGATCAATTCGTCATTCAAGGTAGAACAACGCATAGAATCGAAATCCAGCTTATGCTTATTCTGTAACTTACTGGATTCCGGCATTCGCCGGAATGACGGAAATTGAATTAATCTGAGATTCCCTTACATCTCTCTATCTGTGTTTATCTGTGTGCATCTGTGGTTAATTATTTTTTGAAACCCTGTTCAGCCAACCCATCTACGCGCATTTCTGAAGAGGCGCATCCAGGGACTCTCATCACCCCACTCTGGCGGATGCCAGGAGAGCTGTACGGAGCGGAAGACGCGCTCCGGATGCGGCATCATGATCGTCACCCTTCCATCTTGTGTGGTCAACCCGGTAATCCCTTCGATTGAGCCGTTTGGATTGGCCGGATAATGCTGCGCCACTTCACCGCTGTTCTCAATGTAGCGCATGCTGATCTGCGCCTTGCCTGCAGTATCCGAATTTGCAAATTCGGCGCAGCCCTCGCCATGCGCCACGGCAATCGGCAGGCGGGAACCCGCCATACCCTGCAGCAGGACGGATTTGCTATCGACAATCTCAACCAGCGACAGGCGTGCCTCGAACTGCTCGGAGCGGTTGCGCACGAAACGCGGCCACTCAGCGGCTCCGGGAATCAACTGTTTGAGATGCGACAGCATCTGGCAGCCGTTGCAGACTCCCAGCGAGAAACTCCCGGGACGATGGAAAAATTGCTCGAACTGATCTCTTGCACGGGAGTGAAACAGGACCGATTTCGCCCAGCCGCCGCCGGCGCCGAGCACGTCGCCATAGGAGAAGCCTCCGCAGGCAACCAGCCCGTGGAATTGCTGCAGCGAGATGCGCCCCTCGATAATATCGGACATATGCACATCGACTGCTTCAAATCCTGAACGATCGAAGGCCGCAGCCATCTCGATCTGGCCATTGACTCCCTGTTCACGCAACACCGCAATTTTCGGCCTGGAACCGGTATTGATCATCGCCGCACCGATCTCTTCATCGGCATCAAATGTCAGCAGCGGCGATAACCCGGGGTCATCGACACCAATGCGTTGGTACTCTTCATCCGCACATTGCGGGTTGTCCCGCAGTGACTGCATGCGCCAACTGGTCTCGGACCAAACCTTGCGTAGTTCACTGCGTTGCGCCATCAGTATGGCGCTGCCATCGCGATTAAATTGAATACTCTCGTCATCGATCAGCGGTGCACCGATGAGATGACTGCAATGCCCCACTCCCTGCTGCTGCAGTACGGAAAGCACCTGCTCAACGTCATTTTGTTTCACCTGCAGCACGGCCCCCAGCTCTTCACTAAAGAGCACTTCAACGTCACTGCCGGCATCTGCAGGAAGATCGATGTGCAAGCCGCAATTTGCGGCGAAAGCCATCTCCACCAGCGTCGTGAAGAGGCCGCCGTCAGAGCGGTCATGATAGGCAAGCAGCAACTCCAGGCGATTCAGCGACTGAATGGCATCGAAAAACCCTTTCAGCAGCAGCGCATCATCCACATCCGGACACTGATCCCCGACCTGTTTGTAAACCTGCGCCAGGGCGCTGCCGCCAAGCCGGTTTTTTCCCTCTCCGAGATCGACGAGAATCAACCGCGTTTCTCCGCAATCCGTACGCAATTGCGGTGTCAGGGTGCGACGCACATCAGTAACCGGTGCAAACGCCGAGATAATCAATGAGAGGGGCGCCGCCATCTCCACATGCTCACCGCTGGCGAAATCTTTCCACACGCTCTTCATCGACATCGAATCCTTGCCGACAGGGATGGCGATGCCCAGCGCGGGACAGAGCTCCATTGCGACAGCCTCGACCGTCGCATAGAGATTGGCATCCTCGCCGGCATGGCCTGCCGCCGCCATCCAGTTGGCCGAAAGTTTGATGTTGCCCGCCTGGCCAATGGCCGCCGCTGCAATATTGGTCAGCGCCTCCCCGATTGCCATGCGTCCCGATGCAGGGGCATCGATCAGCGCCAGCGGGGTGCGCTCGCCGATGGCCATGCATTCACCACTGGTGTTGATATAGTCACTGAGTGTCACCGCACAGTCCGCTACAGGAACCTGCCAGGGCCCCACCATCTGATCACGCGCCACCTGCCCGGTGATCGAGCGGTCGCCAATGGTGATAAGGAAACTCTTGTCAGCGACAGCCGGCAGTCGCAACACCCGCATAGCCATCTCGTTCAGGGACACATCAGGAAGATCAAGCGCTGCGGGCAAGGCCAGCCGGGAGCTGACATCGCGCAGCATCTTCGGCGGCTTGCCGAACAGCAGCGACATCGGCATATCGATTGGGTTGTTGTTGAAATGGCGATCACCCAGCAGCAGATGCTCCTCATCCGTTGCCGTGCCGACTATCGCATAGGGGCAGCGTTCGCGTTCGCAAATGCCGCGAAACTCATCCAGCCTGTCACTGTCAACGGCCATCACGTAGCGCTCCTGCGCTTCGTTGCACCAGATCTCCATGGGCGCCATGCCGGGATCATCATTGTTGACTTCACGCAGTTCAAATTGACCGCCGCGATCTGCATCATGCACCAGCTCGGGCAGTGCATTGGAAAGCCCGCCGGCGCCTACATCATGGATAAAGAGGATGGGGTTGTCTTCACCACGCCCCCAGCAACGATCGATCACCTCCTGACAGCGGCGTTCCATCTCCGGATTGCTGCGCTGAACCGAGGCAAAATCGAGATCCTCAGCCGATGTTCCCGAGGTCATCGAGGAGGCTGCTCCGCCGCCGAGACCGATCAGCATTGCGGGGCCGCCAAGGACCACCAGCGGCGAGCCGACAGGGAAAGATTTTTTGTGAATATGCTCGTCGCGAATATTGCCCAGGCCGCCTGCCAGCATGATAGGTTTGTGATAACCGCGCAGTTCACTGCCCGATTCACTGAAAATCCGCTCTTCAAAGGTGCGGAAATATCCGCACAGATTGGGGCGTCCAAACTCATTATTGAATGATGCAGCACCAATCGGCCCTTGCAGCATGATATCCAGTGCGGAGACAATCCGATCCGGCTTGCCGTGATCCGTTTCCCACGGCTGCTGTGCATTCGGAATACGCAGGTTGGAGACCGAAAATCCGGTCAAACCAGCCTTGGGCTTGCTGCCTTTTCCGGTGGCGCCCTCATCCCGGATTTCGCCCCCCGACCCCGTTGCCGCACCCGGATCAGGAGAGATCGCAGTCGGGTGATTATGGGTCTCTACCTTCACCAGGATATGAATATCCTCCTGGTGATAGCCATAGCTATGATCTTCAGCTTGCGGAAAAAATCGCTGGCCGGCATTGCCCGTGATCACCGCCGCGTTATCTGAATAGGCTGAAAGCACCCCGTCCGGTGACTGCCCGGTGGTATGCCTGATCATGGAGAAGAGCGAGCGGGGTTGACTGACGCCATCGATGATCCAGTCGGCATTAAAAATCTTGTGGCGGCAATGCTCCGAGTTCGCCTGGGCGAACATCATCAGCTCGATATCATTTGGATTCCTGCCAAGCGCAACAAAACTCTCCAGCAGATAGTCAATTTCATCGTCCGACAGCGCCAACCCCCACTCCACATTGGCCCGCAGCAATGCATCCCGCCCCTCCTGCAGCACATCGACACTGCGATATGGCTGCGGCTTCGCATGCGCAAACATCTGCTGCAGCGCCTCCATGGCGGTCATGAAAGTTGATTCCGTCATGCGATCATGCAGCACCCCGGCCGCCACCGCCAGTGCTTCACCGTCAGCCTCGCCTCCATTGAGCAGCAGATTGAATGCGACTCCCCTTTCGATACGCACGACAGAGCGCAATCCGCAATTACGGGCGATATCTGTCGCCTTGGTTGACCAGGGTGAGATGGTGCCGCTGCGCGGCGCGACGACCAGCAGTCCATGATCATCGAGATGGTAGTGATCGGATTCCCGCCCATAGGTCAATATCTGCTGCAGAATCTCCAGATCCTGTGGTGAGATCTGCTCACCATAATCGACAAAATGGAGGTAATGCGCCGCAATGCTGACATCGCCGTCAAGCAGGCTGGAGAGTTGCTGTTGGAGTCTTTGCAGGCGAAAAGCCGAATAGACGGGAGAACCAGGAATGATCTGCATTGCCGTTCAGGAATGATGGAGGAAATGGATAGTGATTTTACACCAACAGCGAATGATAAATCAGGAGAATTCATTCACCATGGAGGGTCTATTTTCTTTGCGCTGCAAACTGCCAACGGCATACTGCCGACTATTTTATAGAACAAACCACTGGCTGGGGCCATGCTGTTCGAGAATCTGCAAGCGCTCGCCCAGGGATCGATCGACATCATGAACTACATCCCTGACCAGGCGTTTTGCATTATTCTTTTCGCTGACATGTGCGCCGATCAGGTATTTCCAGCGCTGGTGATCCAGTTGCCGCAGCAGATCGGCTGACTGGTGATTATTCAGATGGCCATGATTTCCGCCGACACGGCGCTGAAGAAAAGGCGGGTAAGGTCCCTGTTGCAGCATTTTAATGTCGTGGTTGAACTCGAGCACCAGCGCATCCAGTCCCTGCAGCTGCGCGATAATATGTGATGTAATACATCCGCTGTCGGTCAAAATCCCCAGGCGTTTCTGGTTTGCCTGGAAGAGATATTGACAGGGCTCTGCCGCATCATGGGGAACTGTGAAAGGTGTGACATCGACTTCACCGATGCGAAACGAGTTGCCATCGGCATGAAAGTGGTGAAGCTGTGAATCCTGATGCCATTTGCAACCGCGGCTGGTGCCGACCGTAGCCCAAACAGGGACATTGTAGCGCCGACTCAGTGTTGCAGCCCCTTTGACGTGGTCGCCATGCTCGTGGGTCAGCAGCAAGGCATCGATGCAGGAGGCTTTCAGATCAACCTGCGCAAGGCGTGCCTCAAGCTCTCTGAGAGAGAAGCCGCAATCAATCAGCAGCGTGGTTCCGCCCGATTGCAGCAGCGTCGCGTTTCCACCACTACCGCTGCCAAGCGAAAGCAACCTCATCCCTGCTCCATGCTCATATCCAGCGAGATCAGGTCTCAGACTGACGAAGCATGAAAGAGATCTTTTTCTCTTGCAGAGACGCAAAGCTCGCAAAGAAAACCCTTTGCGGTCTTGGCGTCCTGACGAGAGTCATTATTGGAATTTGACTCATTTGTAATATGTTGGCCACTCAAGGATTACAGATTTTGATGTCAACGCAACTGGCTGTGGATCAATGAGAGCATACGCCTTGAAGTCGAGGCATCTGCCGGGGAACCATCTTCATTCAGAATCGTTACGGAAGATTCAGATGAGCTGACCTGCTGCACCTGGATCACATAGCGCTGAGCCGTATCCTTGTCATCCTTTTTCCAGAATGCCATTTTTGACAAAAAGCCATCACTCCCTTGCTCTGCGGACGGATCATTGTAGCGAACATAATAGGCGCCGTTGGAGCGATTGCGGTCTTCAACCGTAAAACCAACGCGATTCATGGCGATGCCAACCAGTCTCCAGGTGCGCGGGAAATCGCTGTACACCTGCAATCGGGGAGTGCCTGATGTCGTCAACTGGGAGAGAGGCTTGCCACTGGAGGAGGCCGATGAAACCTGACGGCTGCGCTGATCCGATGCGCCCATATAAGCCATGATTTTGTTCAGCATGATGGCCTCGAGTTCATGGTCAGGCTTGCCCTGCGTCCATACCGCACGATCTGCTTCAACATCAGTGGAGCCCCACTCGCCAACCAGTTTTTCAACCATTTGGGAATGTGTCAGGTAGAGTTCGGTCCTGCCCGATGAGCCGCGTTCCAGCCTGACGCGAAACTGATCACGGGTTCCGGATGAGTAGAGGCTGTTGAGCGTCTTGCGCACAAAATTGGTGACAAAATCAGACTTGATATTGGCCCTGTTTTCAATCCAGTCGGTGCGCATCACACCTGCTGTTGGATCCTGTTCCACCAGAACAATCCCCATCTCCTGCCAGAAATCGATGGTTTTTCCCCATACCGCATTTGGCGACCCCTGAATCACCAGCCAGTGCTTGTCTCCATCGTTTTGCATAACAATGTTTGGATTCAGCGGCAGAACATCCCGTCCACCACCGCTTCTTGCCCGCTGCTTGCCGGACTTGTAAGCCGAGTAGGTCGTCACTGCGGGGCTCGTCCCGCCAAAATCGACACCACCCTCCGCCATGGTATCGCTGGAGAGATCGGGGGGAATCTCCAGGTTTCCACTCGCCTGGCGCGACTTTTTATAATCAACCTTCTTGTCTGGCAAGGCGCTGCCAAGATTCATCGACCCACAGGCAGAGAGTCCGAAAACAAGCATGCCGGCAACGAGTATATGGATTGGATTTATTTTCATCATATTCACCGATTGATTCATGGGTCTTAAATAACACCTGCCTGTTGCATGGCTTCACGGACAGTTTCATGGAACTCTCTCTCCAGCCATGTCAGGGGAAGACGTATGCCATTTCCTATACGCCCCATCTGCTCAAGCGCCCACTTCACTGGGATGGGACTGCTTTGAACAAACAGACGTTCGTGCAGGAGCTGGAGAGGTTGATCAAATTGGGCGGCGCTCTCCCGGTCTCCGGCAATGGCCGCAGCAATCATCTGATGCATTAACCCCGGAGCCACATTCGAAGTCACGGAGATAACGCCATTGCCGCCATTGAGCACGAACTCTCTGGCGCTGTCATCATTGCCGCTGTAGAGCGCAAAATCATCACCACAGAGTTCCCGCAAAGGCGCAACGCGCTCAGCACTGTCATCAGCCGCCTCTTTCAGACCAATAATATTCTCATGCTGCGAAAGACGGGCTGAAGTTTCAATTGACATATTAACTGCAGTACGCCCGGGGACGTTATACAGTATCTGCTCGATATCGACGGCATCTGCAATAGTCATGTAGTGACGGTAGAGGCCTTCCCGGGTTGGCTTGTTGTAATATGGAGTCACCAGCAGGCAAGCATCCGCCCCCATCTCTGCAGCGCGCTGTGTCAGGTGAATTGCCTCGCTGGTTGCATTGGCGCCTGTCCCTGCAATGACCGGAATCCGCTTATTAACAAACTCGATGGTGCGGCGGATAACCTGGCAATGCTCCTCTTGCCCAAGGGTCGCAGACTCTCCGGTGGTGCCGACAGAGACAATTGCATCTGTTCCCTCCTCCACATGCCACTCAACCAGACGATGCAGTATTTCATAATCAACACTGCCATCCTCCTGCATGGGCGTAACGAGCGCAACGATACTTCCTGAAATCATCAACAATTTTCCACGAACATATTTTGTTGATTTTACAGTGTAGAGGTAGTGATGAACAGCTCAGAATGAAAAACGCAGGAGAAAAAAGTTTGCAGTCATCAGTATGCAGTCGGCAGCAATACAACATGAAGTCCTGCAAACTGCCAACGGCAGACTGCGAACGATGCGTTTCGCCTATGGGGTTGTTGGTGATAGAAACTACGACATAATGATGTGACTTACTGTGAAGCCAAATAGTCATTCATGATGCGATACTGATTCTCACTCTCGTTATTGATCGAGTCATCGTCAGCAGCAATCAGCGCACAATTTTGCGCCATACGGCAGCTCATCGCCACCTGCCATGGGGGATCGGCCGCCTTGCACATTCCCTCCGGCGCCACCATGGCGGCTGATGCACGCGCCACGAAGTGCGCCGCCTGCTCTTCCCAGTTGCAGTCGGCGCCACAGCGGGTGCGGCTGTCAACCGTCGCCACCCGGGCTGCCTTGTATGCCGCCAGCAATTCATCGTCAGAGGCATCTCTGTTTTTGGCCACATCAACTGCACGCGCCACACGCTTGTCCTTGTTCAAGTGCAGCACACTCTCGACAAAGGCTGCGCCCACCTCGCGCAGCTGCTCTATATCCAGTTTTTTCAGAGCCTGTCTGAATTCAGTATCATTAGTGATTGTCATCATTACCGCTCCTCAGGTTGCTCCTATTCCTGATATAGATGACTATTCCAGCAGCCACACCAATCCCAGCCAGGAACAGCAGATGATCCGGTTGTGTAAGCAGGTGCGTCAGGTTGGCCAGCAAGCCGCCGTCGAAGAGTGCAGGATGCGCCCATGCTGCAGGGGCTGCTGTCAACAGGATGGTGGAAAGAGTGATGTTGGATGATAATGTGCGTCGCATGATAACTCCTCTTACTTGATTTTGACTTTGACCAGCTCTTCACCATCCGGATCCGTCACATGCACCGCGCAGGCGATGCAGGGGTCGAAGCTGTGGATGGTGCGCAGAATTTCTATCGGCTGTGCCGGATCGTACATTTCATGGTTGTCTTCGAGCGCTGCTTCATAGGCGCCGGGTTGTCCGGAAGGATCCCTTGGCCCCGCATTCCAGGTGCTGGGAACCACTGCCTGGTAGTTGTCGATTTTCTGATCCTTGATCACTATGTAGTGGGCCAGTGCGCCTCTGGGCGCCTCCATATAGCCAACACCCTGGGCAGTGGATGGCCAGGAGGATGGCTCCCACAGGGTTTCGTTGAAAGTCCTGGTGTCTCCGGAACGGATATTAGACACCAGGTTGTCGTACCAGGTCTGCATGTTGTCGGCGACGATCTTGGTTTCCAGGGTGCGGGCAGCCGTGCGGCCCAGGGTGGAGAACAGCGCATCGACGGGCACATCCAGGGTTTTCAGGGTCATATCCACCAGCTCTTTGGTTTGTTCATGACCCCCGGCGTAGAGCATCAGCACCCGGGCAAGCGGCCCCACTTCCATGGCGTGACCTTTCCAGCGCGGAGATTTCATCCACGAGTAGGATTGCTCCACATCCAGCTGGTCGTAGGGAGGCTTGGGGCCTGTGTAGTTTAGATTGGTCTCTCCATCATAGGGATGCAGACCGGCCTCCTTGCCTCCGCTGTAGTCATAATAGGAGTGAGCGACGAACTCCTGGATCTGATCCTCGGCATTCATGTCCACTTCATGGATGGTGCCAAGATCGCGGTTGAGGATAGCCCCGGGGGGAATCAGGAAGCTGGATGGATCGTCCATGCCGTTTTCCGGGAAGTCTCCAAAGGTGAGGAAATTCCCCAGTCCCTCGCCTCTGGATGCCCAATCTTTGTAAAACCCTGCGATTGCCAGGGTATCAGGCACATAGACCTGGTCGACGAAGCTCTTCATCTGCTTGATCAGCTCCTGCACCTGGGCCAGCTTGTTGGCATTGATAGCAGAGTCGGACTCCAGATCAATGGGGCTGGGTACGCCGCCCACCACGAAGTTGGGATGCGGGTTCTTGCCGCCGAAGATGGTATGCAGCTTGGCTGCATCGCGTTGCCAGGCCAGCGCTTCCAGGTAGTGTGATACCGCCATGAGATTGGCTTCAGGCGGCAGTTTGTAGGCAGGATGCCCCCAGTAGGCGTTGGCGAAAATGCCCAGCTGCCCCCCCTCCACAAACCTCTTCAGCTTTTTCTGCATATCGGAGAAATAGCCGGGAGAGGATTTGGCATAGCTGCTGATGGACTGCGCCAATTCCGACGTTGCCTTTGGGTCGGCGCTAAGCGCCGAGACCACATCCACCCAGTCGAGCGCATGCAGATGATAGAAGTGCATCACATGATCGTGGATATACTGGGCACCGATCATGAGGTTGCGGATCAGCTGCGCGTTGGGCGGCACCGGGTAGTTCAGGGCATTTTCCACTGCACGCACCGAGGCGATGCCATGCACCAGGGTGCAGACGCCGCAAATGCGCTGGGCGAAGGCCCAGGCATCCCTTGGATCGCGACCTTTCAGAATCAGTTCGATACCGCGCACCATGGTGCCGGAGGAGTAAGCCCTGGCGATCCTGTTGCCATCCATCTGCGCCTCGATGCGCAGATGGCCTTCGATACGGGTGATGGGGTCAACTACAATGCGTTCGCTCATGCTCGCACTCTCTGATTAGGGGTTACTATTAATCTTCCACCAGGTGGTCGGCCAGCATCTCTGTCAGGCCGACGACCGGGATGTCCATCTCATTCACTTCCAGTCCTTCCTCCAGCTGGATGCGGCAGTTGGCACACGCGGTCACGAGGGTGTCGACATGCAGCTTGTCCAACTGCGATTTCTTGCGATTGAATGCCTTGAGCCTGATATCTTCGGCTTCCTCGATGGCGCTGACACCACCGCCGGCGCCGCAGCACCAGTTCATGACGCCGGAGTCTTCCATCTCGACGAAATTGGTGGCAATCATCTTCAACAGGTTGCGCGGCTGCTCGATAACACCGCCCTTGCGCACCAGCTGGCAGGGGTCATGAAAGGTCATGCAGCTATCTTCGACGCCCTCGACCCTCAGCAGCCCCTCCTCACGCAATTCATCCAGCACCTCGATGATATGCTTCACCTTGAAGGGGAAGCGCCGTCCCATGAGATTCGGCCCGTCCCAGCGAATGGCAGTATAGGCGTGACCGCATTCAGGGCTGACGACTGTTTTGACCTTGAGCTTTTCGGCCGCTTCCACCACCCGGCTGACCAATTCCCTGGCGATATCCGAGGCGCCGATCTGGATGCCCGAGTTGGTGGCCTCGAAGGCTTCGGATGAAATGGTCCAGCTCCTGCCTGCCTGCTTGAATATCCTCGCGATGGCTTCGAGGTATTCCGGGAAGTTGATCACTTCCATGGAGGAGAGCAACACCAGGTAATCCACGCCTTCCTGATCGAATGGAATCTCCAGCCCGGAGCTCTCTTTTATATTCCGCGCCTGGGTGTTAAGCGCATGCAGTGTGATGCCCATCGGGCTGCCGATCTCCACAGCCCGGGTGGTGGCGCCGACCAGCCCTTCCGGCGCATATCCGGCGGCAGAGATGCCTTCGCGGATGTTGCGAATCATGTAGCTGATGTCATTGCCCACGGGGCACACCATGCTGCAGCGCCCGCACATGGAGCAGGCGTGATAGACCAGGTCGCTCCATTCGCCCAGCTCTTCGTCGGTGACAGGTTTGGAAAGTCCGATGAGCTTTTTGATACGGCCCACCAGCGTGTACTCCTGCTCCCATAAACGGCGCATGGGCTCCAGTTTGTTGATGGGGGTGTAGGCAGGATCGCCGGTTTCGGTGTAGAAGAGGCAGGCATCGGCGCACATGCCGCAGTGTACACAGCTGCTGAAAAATGCTGCGGTCGGCGCGTCGATCTGCTCTTTGAGGATTTGCACGCCTCGATCCAGTGTTGCCTTGCTCATGACGCGACTCCTTTCTCTCCGGCCATCATGCCGGTGTACCAGCGGGAGATGAACAGCGTGAATGCATGGGTGAGCTTAGTGAACGGGAATAAAATCAGCAGGAACTCAACGCTGAGAATATGCACGCCCAGCAGCCAGCTGTAGGGAAACCACAGGTGATGGTAGCTCATGTAACCTGTCAGCAGCGGCAGGAAAGTCGCCGCCCACACCAGGTAGTCCTGTGTCGTGGAGAGATACCTGACGACCGGATGGGTGAGTCTGCGCCACAGCAGCGCCATCAGGCTGATCAGCGCAATCACGGTGAACAGATCAACCACCGGAGTGGGCAGCGCCGGCCAGCCGAATCCCAACAGTGATTGAATCAGCTGGATATGCGGCGTCAGCAGGAAGATCACGACGAACAGCCCGATGTGGAACCCGTATCCGGCGACAAAGGTAAACATGGAGCGTCGCATGCTGTTTTTATCGTGCGGGACCGAGCGCGTAAAGATGGTGCGCAAGCCTGCGCTGACTCCATTCGCCCTGAGCTCGGCAAGATTGCGCTTGCGCCCCAGCATGAAGATCTCCAGCAGACGTATCAACATGCCAATGATGAAGATGACCATTGCAATATTCAGCCCGGGGCCGCGCACCCACAGCAGGAATTCCGCCGAGTTCATGATGGATCCTCCCGCTGCAGATCTTTCACGGTGACTGTCTCATGCACCGCCTCGGCCTTGCTCTTTTTCCGCCTGTTGAGCAGGCCGCTTGCAGCACCGGCGGCTGCTCCGGCAGCGATACCCACGGCTGCGGTCCTGCTGAGGTTCATGGTGGATTCAGAGAGCGCATTGTAAAAACCGCCCATATCC